>JAYEPI010000001.1:0-6243 GCA_034723835.1 Candidatus Omnitrophota bacterium
TGACAAAGCTACGGCAGTCAGGTCTGAACCGCCTCTGCCTAAAGTGGTTATCTCCTGGGATAGGTCCACTCCCTGAAAGCCGGCAACGATAACAATCTTATCTTGCTTAAGCGCCTGTTCTATCTTTTTAGTATTTATGCTCTGTATCCTTGCCTTGGAATGAGTGCTGTCGGTAATAATGCCCACCTGGGCCCCGGTAAAAGAAACAGCCTGATGTCCTAAGGAATGAATGGCTATGGCTAATAGCGCTAC
Source organism: Candidatus Omnitrophota bacterium (assembly GCA_034723835.1). Classification (GTDB taxonomy): domain Bacteria; phylum Omnitrophota; class JAUWXU01; order JAUWXU01; family JAUWXU01; genus JAYELI01. The sequence continues at coordinate 253 of JAYEPI010000001.1, forward strand.
CGAAACCTGTTCGCCGGTTGAAATCAACATATCCAATTCCCGTTTTGAAGGATTGGACGAAATTTGACAAGTCAGCTTTATCAAATCATCAGTGGTATCGCCCAGGGCTGAAAGCACCACAACCAATCGATTGCCTAAACGCCTGGTCTTAACTATACGCCAGGCAACCTGTTTTATTCGTTCAGCGTTGGCTACCGAAGTACCGCCGTATTTTTGAACTATTAACACTATTATTCCCTTTAAAAGTTTGTTACCAAACTCATTCAAGTCTGCTGCCGTCAGGCAGCAGACTCTTTAATAAGGTATTCTATCAACGTATGTCCTTCTTTAAAAACAAACGAAGTGCTTTTTGCTTCTTTCTCGCTAAAAACCGCTGAATTGTCCGGAGCAATTCCTTTACCGCAAATAGTGAATGGTGGCGGGTCGGTTACATGCGTTTTAAGGCTCAGCGGTGTAAAGTGATCGGATAAAACCAAAATTCTATAATTATCCTTGTCCTTAAAATTTTTCAGGATAGTTCCAACCACCAATTTATCAAAATTTTCTATCGCAGTAATCTTGGCCTTGATATCACCATTATGGCCTGCTTCATCCGGCGCTTCTACATGAACAAATGTAAAATCTAAATCAGTTAAAGAATCGAGCGCAAACCTGGCCTTTGCTAAATAATCCGTATCATAGTAACCCGTGGCGCCGGGAACTTCTATAACCTTTAATCCGGTTGAATAACCTATTCCTTTTATTAAATTTACTGCCGAGATGATCGAACCGTTGATTCCAAATTTTTCTTTAAAGCCAGCCAGATTAGGCGCAACTCCCTGTCCCCATAACCAGATCATATTGGCCGGATTCTCAGCTAAGTCTATCCTTATCTGATTAATTTCATGGGGTTCCAAAACCTCTTTTGACTTTTCCATTAAACTTTTAAGCGACTCTGCGCCTTTGCCGTTCGGTAAATTAAGCGATATTTTCTGTCCGCTGATATCGTGAGGAGGTTTGCACTTAGCGTTTAAATCATCAAAGCCTCCCGGTGTCTTTATCACCGTTAAATGGCGGTAGCTCACTCCGGGATAAAATCTTATTTGCTCACTGCCCAATCTTTCATCCAAGGCAGATATCAAAACTTCTGCTTCCTTAGTAGTAATATGTCCGGCGCTATAATCTACCATAGTATCCCGGTAGGTAGTTATCAGGTTACAGCGAAATGCCACTTCATCAGCCTTTAGTTTAACCCCCATATACGCTGCCTCAAGCGGGCCGCGTCCGGTATAGTATCTGGCCGGGTCATAACCTAATATTGAAAGATTAGCTACATCGCTGGCCGGGTTCATTCCTTTAGGAATAGTATAGACTAACCCGGTCCTGCCCTGTTGGGCAATAAAATCCATATTAGGTGTCTTTGCTGCTTCTAACGGTGTATACTCATTAAGGCTTTTTAGGGGAAAATCAGCCATTCCATCACCAACCAAGATTATATACTTCATTAAAAACTTCTCCTCTAACCGTAAACTGTAAACTGTAAACCGTAAACCAATTAATACCCTATTTCTTTCAGCACCGCATCGATCTCTGCCGGCAAAACTACAGGTTTAACAATACTTTTGATAGCGCGGTCAGGATCTTTCAGGCCATGACCGGTAAGGGTACATATTATTTTAATTGGTAATTGCTTAAAGTATCCTTGTTTTTTTAATTTAAAAATTCCGGCTATTGAAGCAGCCGAAGCAGGTTCTACAAAAATACCTTCTCTTGCCGCCAGGAACTTATAGGCCTCGACTATCTCTTCGTCACTTACCATATCAATAAGCCCGCCTGATTCATCCCGGGCAATTTCTGCCTTTTTCCAACTGGCAGGATTACCTATTCTGATAGCGGTAGCTAAAGTTTCAGGATTCGTTATGACCCTGCCCCTCACTATGGGGGCAGCGCCCTGGGCCTGAAAACCAAGCATCTTAGGAAGGCTGTTTATTTTTCCCGCCTGTTTATATTCTTTATATCCCTTCCAGTAAGCAGTAATATTACCGGCGTTCCCAACCGGGATTGCATGATAATCCGGCGCAGATCCATCAAGCTGGCCGCATATCTCAAAGGCAGCTGTTTTTTGTCCCTCAATCCGGTGGGGGTTTATTGAATTAACCAATCTTATCGGAAATTTATCCGTTATCTGCCGCACTAACTTAAGCGCATCGTCAAAATTACCCTTAACAGCAATAACCTTTGCCCCGTGAATTAAGGCCTGGGAAAGTTTTCCTAACGCTATTGCGCCTTCAGGAATAAGAACTATGCATTTAAGCCTTTTCCGGGCCGCATAGGCAGCAGCTGAAGCCGATGTATTGCCGGTAGAGGCGCACATTACTGCGGTAGCTTTTTCTTCTAAGGCCTTGGAAACCGCTACTGTCATACCCCGGTCTTTAAAAGAACCGGTAGGGTTTAATCCTTCATATTTTAGATAAACCTGTACGGCCTTACCCAATTGTTCACTTACCGCCGGCGCATAAACTAAAGGAGTATTGCCTTCATTTAAACTAACAACCGGTGTTTTATCTGTTACCGGCAAAAACTCTCTATATGCCTCAATTACTCCCTTCCACATTCCTTACTCCTCTGGTCTGAACCTGAAGCCTTCATTTCAACAAGGAAAAATTTCTGGAAATGAAGGCTGAAGGTTCAGCTACATTTCTAATTAAAACCGTAAACTGTAAACCGTAAACCAAGTTTTTTACTCCTCAATCCTAATCACTACAGCTTTTTCTTTAATCACCGCTAAATTATTTATCTTTTTCAAGGCCTGTTGCAGGTTTGCCTCTTTAGCTATATGAGTCATCATTACTATCGGAGCGCTTTTCTGTTTTCCCCGGCCTTTTTGAATAACGCTGGCTATGCTAATCTTATTGTTCCCGAGAATCCCTGAAATCTGCGCTAAAACCCCTGGCTGATCTAAGGCCTGAAGCCTGATATAATATTTACTCTTTATATCCTGGATCTTTCTGATTGATATCCTTTTTCCTGCAGGAAAAACTTCTCTTTGGCCCGCATTTTTACCGATAAGATTGGTCGCTAAATCTACTAAATCAGCAACTACTGCCCCGGCAGTTGACATCATTCCCGCGCCCGGGCCGTAAAACACAGCATCTCCGATCAAATCACCGCGGATATAGACAGCATTATAACGGCCTTTAACATTAGACAGCATCTTGTCATTGGAAAGCAGGGCGGGATGAACCCTGACTTCCAACTCTTTATTAATTAATTTGGCAATGGCTAACAGCTTTACTGTATAACCTAATTCTCCGGCAAATTTTATATCTTTAGCAGAAATAACGGTTATCCCCTCGGTATAAATATCATCCAATCTTATCTGCTGCCTAAAAGCCAGGGTGGCTAAGATAAACAGCTTATGACTGGAATCAATTCCTTCTACATCTAAAGACGGGTTTTTTTCAGCAAAGCCTTTTAGTTTTGCCTCAGCCAAAGCCTCCTCAAAACTTACGCCTTCCCCGCTCATCTTGGTCAGGATATAATTAGAAGTCCCGTTGACAATCCCAAAAATAGCATTTATGTTATTGGAAATCAACCCTTCTCTTAACGACTTTATAATCGGCAGGCCTGAACAAACACTGGCTTCAAACAGGACATTAACGTAATTTTTCCTTGCTGTTTGGGATATTTCCTGGCCGCATTCGGCTAAAAGCGCTTTGTTGGCAGTAATTACCTGCTTACCTTTTTGCAGGGCCTTAATTATATACTCTCTCGCCGGGTTTATCCCTCCGATTAACTCGATGATAACGTCAATCTTCGGGTCATTAATCACTTTTTTCACATCAGTAGTCAGGATGTTTTTATCTACTTTTATTTGACGCGGCGAAGTAATATCCTTATCAGCTATTGTTCTGATAATAAAGTCGCAACCGCAGGCCCGGCGTAGAAAAAAGCTTTTTTCTTTTAATACTTTAACTACGCCGCTGCCTACTGTTCCAAAGCCTATTAAACCGATATTAATCTGTTTCTGTTTCACGTTTTTAATCTCCGGCATAAATGTTTTAATATCCTTCGCTTGAAGAATCTCAAAGAAGACATATACATCGCTCAGGATTTAATTCGCACAACAACTTATGTCGGCCTAACGGCCGATATAAGTTGTGTGCTCATTAAAGTCGGGGCGACTGGATTTGAACCAGCGACCTCTTGAACCCCATTCAAGCGCGCTAGCCAAGCTGCGCCACGCCCCGGATGAATGCTCAGACCAAATAAAACCCCATTTCCCTCGCTTCGCTCGGGATTAATTCGGACATAAACTTACGTTCGCTATCACTCCGTAAGTTTAGTCCTCATTGAACAAGCGCGCTAGCCAAGCTGCGCCACGCCCCGGATGAAAAATCTCGGACTGAATGAAACCCCATTTCCTCCGCCTCGCCCGGGATTAATAGGGAAAAAAGTTATCCACAGGTGCAGGGCACACTTAAGTGTGCCCTGCCTCATTTAAACTTCTTAACGAACTGCCTTTTTCAATGCTGATCCTGCAGTAAAAGCAGGAACTTTTCTTGCCTTAATTTGCAATGACTGTCCTGTGCGCGGATTTCTTCCCTTTCGCGCTTTTCTACTCTTGACCCAAAAACTGCCAAAACCGATCAGCTGCACACGCTCGCCTTTTTTAAGAGCACTTTTAATACTATTCAATGTCACTGCTATTGCTTCGTTAGCTTTGGACTTTGACAATTTTGTTTTCTTGGCTACCTGGGTAGTCAAAGAATTTTTATTCATTCATCTCACCTCCCTTAAATGAGGACATAAACTTACGAAAATCTTTGATTTTCGTAAGTTATTTGTCCGAATTTATCCCGATAGCTGCAAGAAAATTTAGAATAAATTTTCGCAGCGCTTAGCTATCGGGATATATAGCTTTAAAATCTTCGAATTTTCCTAAGTTATTTGTCCGAATTTTAATCCTTGATATCTCTAATATTAAGGATTAAATTATGTACTCGTAAATCTTTCTTCCAGCTCCGATTTCGCCCTTCTAAGCATCAAATCTTTAACTACTGATAAAGGATTCGTATCTTCATATAAAATAGAATAAATTCCTTCAGTAATTGGCATTTCAATATTACGCTCCAGGGCAAGATCACGCACAGACCGGGTAGTCTTTATTCCTTCTGCCACCATTTCCATTTCTTTTAGGATCTGGCCTAATTTTTTACCCTGAGCTATCAACGTTCCTACCTGCCGGTTGCGGCTGTAAGGGCTAATACAGGTAGCAATAAGATCGCCTATGCCTGAAAGCCCGTTAAAAGTGGCCGGCCTTGCTCCTGACTCAACCCCCAGCCTGGTCATTTCAATTATGCCCCTGCTCAACAATGCCGCTTTGGTATTTGCGCCAAAACCCAATCCATCTGATATTCCGGCAGCAATAGCTACAATGTTCTTAAGCGCTCCCCCTAACTCAACTCCGATTATGTCCGGAGTAGTATACACCCTAAACCTCTCGGTTGTAAAAGTATCTTGCACCCTGAGGGCCACTTTTTGATCAAGCGAAGAAACCGTTACAGCCGTCGGTAAATTTTTAACCACTTCTTCGGCATGACTGGGACCGGAAAGAACAGCCAAATTTAAAGGATTAATCTCCTCGATAATAATTTCTGACATCCTCATCAAGGTTTCATTTTCAATACCCTTGGCTACGCTTAAAACCACACTTTGAGAAAGATCATATCCTTTAAGCCGCCTTACGACCTCCCGCATAAAATGCGAAGGGACAGCCAGTACTATCAGGGCTGTATTTTTAAGAACCTGCTCTAAGTTTGAAGAAATTGTGATTTCCTGCGGGATTTTGGCCGATGGCAAAAATTTAATGTTTTCTCTTTTTTTATTTAAAAATTCAACATAATCCTCGAATGCCCCCCAGAGAAAAATCTCATGCCTTTTTTTGGCCAGCAAAATAGCTATAGCCGTCCCCCATCCCCCATCACCTAATACAGATATTTTCATCTTTCA
>JAYEPI010000002.1:0-2792 GCA_034723835.1 Candidatus Omnitrophota bacterium
ACTCCAGATTAAAAGCCGGTGGTTTACCCTACCTGAAATATGTTCTTCAACTATATTGCGGATATATTTTGGATTGAAGTATCCGCGATCTAATGTCCTGGGGTCAAGAATTATTTTCTTAACATAGTTCATTGACTCTCCACGATACCAGGAGGCATCCGGAGGGCTAAAGCCCTGCTTTTTTTTCTCAATAATCGTTTTGGGAAGAAATTTACGCATTGCCTGCCGTAAAATAAACTTTCCTTCTCCGCTATTGTGCTTATAATCAGGTAAAATCCTGGTACTTAGCTCAATTAACTCCTTGTCCAGGAAAGGAAGCCGAACTTCTAACGAATTAGCCATACTAATCTTATCTTCTACCAATAACAGACCGTGAAGAAATGTCTTTGCCTCAAAATAAAAAGCCCTGTTTAAAGAAGCTCCGTTATTCGATTTTTTGACAATACTTTTATAAATTTCAAACGTTGATAGGTCTTTTATTTTTGACCAGATTTGTTTGCTAAAAAATCTTTTCTTTTCCTTATCAGGTACAAGCCGTGTCCAATAACGGTAATAGACCTTATCAAACTCATTAATTGTTTTGCAATCCTTAACTAAATCATACCTCCAGGGATAACCACCGAACATCTCATCGCCGCCTGCACCGGCTAAAACTACTTTAACAAATTTACTTGCTAATTGGGCAATATAAAAATTTTGATAAGACATCCCTACCCGTAAATCTTCTAAATGCCAGATTAATCTGGGAATTATATAAGACATATCACCCGAATGAATTACCATTTCATAATGAGTGGTGTGAAAATGGTGGGCTATCCTTTCCGCATCCTTTCTTTCGTCAAAAACAAGTTCAATCCCTGAAGCAGAGGATAAATCAAATCCTCCTGTAAATGTCATCAGCCGCGGTACCTGCCGGGAAGCCAAAGCTACTATAGAAGCAGAATCCATTCCTCCGCTCAGATAACTACCAACAGGCACATCACTAATTAAATGTCTGGCAATACTTCTTTCAAAGGCTCCTTCTATTTTAGATATATAATCTTTCAGCGGTAGTCTTTCTTCTTGAAAAACGAGATCCTGGTATTGTCTTTCTTTTAAGCCTGCTTTAGTAACTGTCAAAACATGACCCTGAGGAAGAAGTTTAACACCATTAAATAAGGTTTTATTTGTAAAAATATTTTGGAAAGTAAAATATTCACTTAAGGCTTCTATGCAGACCTTCTTTTTGAAACTTTCAAGATGAAAAAAAGCTTTAATTTCAGAGGCAAAAGCAAATTGTCCATTTTTATAATAATAATAAATTGGTTTTGTCCCGAAAATATCTCTGGCTAACAACAATTTATTCTTTATCTTGTCCCAAATGGCAAACGCAAACTCTCCATTGAATTTGTCGAGGCATTCTTCCCCCCATTCTTCATACGCATGGATAATTACCTCTACATCGGTTTTAGAATAGAATCTATGCCCCTTTGCTTCTAAGACAGGAATTAATTCCAAATAATTATAGATTTCGCCATTGCAAACAAGAAGAATTGTCCCGTCTTCGTTAGACATCGGCTGCCTGCCGGTCGGAGAAAGATCAATTATTGCCAAGCGGCGATGAGCCAGGCCAAGGTTCCTCTCAATAAACTCTCCTTCATCATCCGGTCCCCGGTGCCTCAAAGCCTCTGACATCTTTTTTACCTGCGAATATATCACCGGCTTTCTATCTAAATTATAAATCCCAGCTATTCCGCACATTCTACCTGATATCCCCCATTAAGTTTATTCTTCTTTTAATTTTTGCAGCCAATTTATATAGTATTCTGTACCCTGCTCAACACTATATTTCGGCTCGAATCCAAATGTCTCTTTTGCTTTTTTGTAGGAAAGCTTCATTTTTCTTATGTCGCCGTCTATCTTTTTTTCTCTTTTGGGTTCTATTTCTTCATTCAGGATTTTGCATATAACCTCATAAATTTCATTAATGGATGTCTCGACATTCGTTCCTAAAATAAATACCTCATCTTTGGTTTCCGAATTAGATGCTTTAATTAAACCCTGAACTACATCCTTTACATAAATTAAATCACGCGTCTGTTGTCCATCCCAGCAAATTGTAGGTGTTTCGTTCTTTAAAATTTTCTGGGCAAATTCGGCTATTACCGGTTTCCAGTCCGGCTTTGTTCTCTGCCTTTCTCCGTAAACAGTAGCTAATCTGCACATAGCTACAGGCAATCCATAAATTTTGTGATAGATTTTCATATAATATTCAGCTACTAACTTATTGGCATCATAGGGTGTGGTTGGCTTATCAGGATGTTTTTCATCTATAGGCAAATATTCAGGGTCACCATATATTCCGCTATTACTTGTAAAAATAACCTTACAGCTGTTACTCCTGGCAAGCTCAAGTACATTTAGGGTGCCTTTAGCATTAACTTCCAAATCCCTAAAAGGATTACTCAAACTTAAAGAACGTGGGTGACACGCTAAATGGAAAATTTTTTCAAACTTATAGTCCTTTAATAATTCCTTGAATTCCGGAAAAGAAATAGAAATATCGCCTGTTATTATATCTATTTTTTCTTTTACACTTTCTAAATTTTCCATTCTGCCATTACTAAAATCATCAACTATAACTACTTGTTTATCATCCTTCATTAATTCTTCTGTTAAATGCGAACCCACAAATCCAGCTCCGCCGGTAATTAAAATTTTATCTTCCACTAATTTATCCATAGCTTTGTCTCCTCATTTAAGGTTCTGAAATTCCAAATTCTTCAAGAATTATAGAAAAAACATCAAGAATA
>JAYEPI010000002.1:2802-6141 GCA_034723835.1 Candidatus Omnitrophota bacterium
TATTATCTTTAGAATTTGATCTATTATATTTAATAAAAACCCCGTCCCAATCATGAACGGCATCATCCGGGCCGGTGTCATTTTCTCCCAAAAATAGTTTTTTATGTCCTACTGTGCCGGCGCTGCGATAGGAAAGGTCATCAAAATAAGCCATCAAGTCTGCTAACTTCCCTTGCGGGTCTTTATAAAGCTCCTCTGGCCGGTAAACCTGGGTCTGCCAGGCCAAACCTGTTTCACTCCTCACCTCTTTTAAGCCCTGAATTAACTCACTTCTTAAGGACTCGTATTCACTTTCCCCAACTATACCTTTGGTTTCTCTGCCTTTTTTATTGATGAAGATGCGGCCATAATAACCGCCCCATCCCCAGGCACGGGTTTTAGACCAATTAATACCCAAGTTTTCAAAAGGCACTATCTTTTCCGGATATTTGTTCAAAATTAGGTATCCTTTTTCTATCAACCACTCATTCAGGCAAAAGGCGCCTTTCATAGCCTTGGCCCCGTGGTCTGAAACCACCAAAACAGTAGTGTTTTTATCGAGTATAGAAAGAAGCCTGCCGATGTTCTTATCTATCAGTTTATAATAATCAAGAATAGCATTTTTATACCTATGGTTTGGCTGATAAAGATGGTGTTTGGTATCATAATATTTCCAGAAGGCATGCTGAATTCTATCAACCCCTATCTCGACAAACATAAAAAAATCCCACTTTTTATTTTTAATTAAATATTCTATTACCCGGGACCTACGCTCAGTCATTTGGAAGGCCTGTTTTAAAAGCTGTTCCCTGTCATCTGTCCTAAAAGCCACGTCAAAGGCGTATTCCCCTATTAGTTTTTCTATTTCTTTTTTTAAAGAGGCCGGGTAAGTATATTGCCTTTGGCTATCCGGGCAAATAAATCCGGAAATCATCTCTCCTTTAACAGGATAAACAGGATAGGTCGGAGGGATACCTATCAGAATATTCCTCTTATCTTTTTCAGCCAGAACATCCCAGATTTTCTTAGCGCCGGAAAAATCGGCTGAAGTAGAAAGATCAAATTCAGTATAAGAATTATCTCTTCTGGCGCGAAACCCGTATACCCCAAGCCGGCCCGCATCCTTTCCCGTGCACATCGACATCCAGGCAGGTATAGTAATAGGCGGATGTATACTGCGTAAAGGCGCATAATAGCCTGAGTCCATCATTCTTTTAAGATTAGGTAAATCTTCTCTAAAATCCTCGAATAAAAGCCTTGGAGATGCGCAATCTAAACCTATAACTAATACCTTGGGTGAATTCCGTCGAAATAACATAACTAATTTTTCCTTAGATCATTAATCTATATATCCTAAGCTTTTTAATTCCTGTTCTATAATTTGCTTATCTTCGGGGGCAAGTCGAGACTTGTTAATCTTAAATTCACTGAGCGGGTGCTTTTTCCTACCCCAGGTTATCCTTTCCCAGAGCCTTTCGTGGAAATAATAAAGGACAAATCTTAAACCATGGAAAATTAAGGTAATAATGGTCATTTCTTTCCAGCTATGAGTTACCAGCCAGGAAATAACCCCGAGAATAACAATTCCCAACACTCTCCAAACTACGGATTTAACCCAGGCGCGGGCATGTGTCTCTAAGGCTAAAGTGTTACTCATTTTTATTGCCTCCCGGTATCCTTGCGCTGCTTTTTATAAAATTTAATTTCGAGAGAGCTTTGATAACCTTATCCGCACTTTGCCGAGAACTTTCTATGTCTGTGCCAACAATTATTTCCGGGTTTTCCGGTTCTTCGTAGGGATGTGAAACCCCGGTAAAGTTTTCAATATGGCCTTCATGCGCCTTTTTATACATTCCCTTAACATCTCTTTCCTTACAAACTTCAAGGGAACACTTAACAAAAACCTCTATAAAACTGCCTATTTCTCTTCGAGCATACTGTCTTATTTTTCTATAAGGCGACACAAATGAAGTCAGAACTATTACTCCGTTTCTGGTAAGTAGTTTAGAAACAAAGGTAATTCTCTCCAGATTTTCATTTCTATCCTCCCGGGTAAACCCTAAATCACGAGACAAGCTCTTGCGAACTACATCTCCGTCTAATCGTTCGACTTTATAACCTTTACTTTTTAGTTCATCAGCCACTAAATCGGCTATAGTAGTCTTTCCGGAGCAGGGTAGTCCCGTAAACCACAAAGTAAAACCATTATGTTCCATTTTCCCTCTTATTTTACGAATATATCCTTAAAATCAATTACTGCCTTTGATACCTCGGGCCGCATTAATTCCGAAGGTGGAATTTTGCCTTCTGAAAGCAACTTTCTTATCTCGGTGCCGCTGAAATTTATATGATACTCCCCGGAATGAGGACAAATTTTATCATTAACTATAGCATCGCATTTTTTACACCGGTAGAAGGTTTTAAAAAACAAGGGAATTATTCCTAAGTCGGGAAATTCTTCAAAAATCTCATGAGCCGCAAAGGGATGATAAAAGTTACCCACTCCGGCATGGTCTCTTCCGACAATGAAATGAGTACAGCCAAAATTTTTTCTTACAATAGCATGTAAAACTGCCTCTTTCGGCCCGGCATATCTCATTTCAAGCTGTAAAACCCCCATTACTGCTCTCTGTTTAAGATAATAATGTTTTATCAGGACATTATAAGAGGCGAGAATTACCTCATCCGTAAAGTCCCCTTTTTTCTTTCTGCCGATTACCGGATTGATAAAAAGGCCGTCTGTGAACGTCAGGGCTGTTTTCTGCACATATTCATGGCCCAAATGGGGAATATTCCGGGTCTGAAAGCCGGCAATTTCTCTCCAGCCCTTTTCTTTAAACAAAAAGCGGGTTTCTACAGGCTTAAGGGTGTAGTTTGTAAACGGGAGAGAGGGGTTTTTTATCAAATCTATTTTTCCCCCCAAAAGCACCGGCTTCATTTTCTTGACTTTTTCAACCCCGGGGTGAGCCTGATCGCAGGTCCCAAAAACCTGTTCTGCCATTTCTTCCTTATCATAACTATACTTTTCTTTTAGATGAAGGACTGCAACCGGTTCCCCTTTAGGCCAATCCAAAAATATATCCTCTCCTTTTTTTAACCTATTGGAAAAATCAGAAGAAACATCCAAGACTATCGGTATTGTCCAGGGAATATCGTCCGGCAGTCTCATAGTGTTTATTACGCTTTCATAGTCCTCTTTACATAGAAAACCTTCCAGCGGAGAAAAAACACCGTGGCAGATATTAAATATATCTTTCAAGGTAGATTCATTAACAACAATATGAGCAAGTTTTTCCTTTTTTTTCAACAGCTCTGTTATTCGTCCCTTTGGAAGAGTTCTATTTATCAATTTTCCGCCAT
>JAYEPI010000003.1:0-6041 GCA_034723835.1 Candidatus Omnitrophota bacterium
CTCGAATAATTCCAGCGCCATCTTTTTGGGGAGTCCGCACTGATTAAGCTTAAGTTCCGGTCCTACTACGATTACGCTCCTTCCGGAATAATCAACTCTTTTACCAAGAAGATTTTGACGGAATCGTCCCTGTTTACCTTTGAGCATGTCGCTTAATGATTTTAACGGCCGGTTGCCCGGTCCTAATATAGACCTGCCATGCCGGCCGTTATCAAAAAGCGCATCAACTGCTTCCTGCAGCATCCTTTTTTCATTACGAATAATAATATCGGGCGCTTTAAGCTCGAGAAGCCTCTTGAGCCGATTATTTCTGTTTATCACTCTCCGGTAAAGATCATTTAAGTCTGAAGTAGCAAACCTGCCGCCGTCTAAGGCCACCAGCGGTCTTAAATCAGGGGGAATAACCGGAATAACATTTAAAACCATCCATTCCGGCCTATTGCCTGATTTTCTGAATGATTCTATTATTCTTAAAGACTTTACTAATCTTAACATTGTTTGTTTCGATTTCGAAGACTCTAACTGCCTGCGCAGATTAGCAGCCATTTTATTGAGATCGGCTTCGTTTAATAATTCTTTTATTGCCTTTCCGCCCATCCTGGCTGTAAATTTCGAACCATACTGGGATAAGCATTTTTGATATTCTGATTCCGATAAAAGCTGTTTTTTCTTTAACGGTGTCTGGCCCGGGTCAATAACTATATAGTCTTCGTAATATAAAACCTTTTCCAATCCTCTTACGCTCATATCCAGGAGTGCCCCAATACGCGAAGGTGAAATTTTAAAAAACCAGATATGCGACACCGGTACAGCTAATTCAATATGCCCCATCCTTTCCCTTCTTACTTTGGATTGAGTAATTTCTACACCGCACCTGTCGCAGATAATACCTTTATTCTTGATGCGTTTATACTTGCCGCAGGCACATTCCCAGTCCCGGCTTGGTCCGAATATCTTTTCGCAAAATAATCCGCCTTTTTCAGGCCGCAATGTCCGGTAATTTATAGTCTCCGGTTTTTTAACTTCACCTTTTGACCAGCTTCTTATCATCTCAGGAGATGAGATCTTAATGGTTACTGAATCGAAAATATTTATTTTATCGCCTTCCATTGGTTTTTAAAACTCCTTCTTCCTCTTTTGATTTTGACCTCTCAACCACCACATCTAACCCCAGGCTTTGCAATTCCTTAAGCAAAACATTAAAAGACTCCGGGATCCCCGGCTGAAGCGCATTTTCACCCTTAACAATGGCCTCGTAAATTCTGGTCCGTCCAACCACATCGTCTGATTTAACCGTGAGTAATTCCTGAAGGCAGTAAGCTGCGCCGTAGGCCTCTAATGCCCAAACCTCCATTTCACCAAAGCGCTGACCGCCAAACTGGGCTTTGCCTCCCAACGGCTGCTGGGTAACCAAAGAATAAGGGCCGATAGAACGAGCGTGAATCTTCTCGTCAACCAGATGGGCTAATTTCATAATATAAATGTACCCGACCGTTACTTTCTGGCCAAAAGCTTCTCCTGTCTGACCGTCATAAAGGGTAATCTGGCCGTTTTCGGGAAGACAAGCTTCCTTAAGTTCTTTCCTTATCTGAAATTCAGTCGCCCCGTCAAAAACAGGGGTTTTTACGTAAAAGCCTAACGCCTTAGCGGCCCAACCTAAATGGGTTTCTAAAATCTGCCCTACATTCATTCTGGAGGGAACACCCAGGGGGTTTAAAACTATCTCCACCGGTGTGCCGTCAGGCAAAAAAGGCATATCTTCCTCGGATAATATCTTAGCAATAACCCCTTTATTACCATGGCGGCCGGCCATTTTATCGCCTACTGCTAATCTCCTTTTTGTGGCGATATAAACCGCGATTTTCTTGATAACTCCCGGCGGAAGTTCGTCTCCCTTTTTTACATACTCAATCTCTTTTTCCTGCCCATCTATCAGTTCTTCAACGGCATCATCACAAATCCGGGCGATTTTACCTATCTCTTTTTCTGTCTCATGGTCTAATTCCAGTTTAATACTTTGAAAATCACACTTTTTAATCTTGACTATATTGGCTTTTGTAATCTTTCTACCTTTAGGAATAAGGACTCCGCCTGTTTCAGCATTCAGCAACGGTTCATTTAACACTTTTCCCGTTAAAAGACTGGAAATCTTTTGAATTTTTTCCCCGGATATCTCCAAAATTTTCTTTTTATAACTTCGCCGGATTTTATCTATCTGTGTAAGCTCAGCCTTTTTTTCTTCTTTGGTCTTTGGCCCAGTTGCTTTCCTGGAAAATATTCTGACGTCTATTACTATTCCTTTCAAACCAGCCGGGGCAGTGAGTGATGCGTCCCTTACGTCACCCGCCTTTTCGCCGAAAATAGCCCGCAACAATTTTTCTTCGGGCGAAAGTTCTGTTTCTGATTTAGGAGTAACCTTTCCTACCAATATATCACCCGGGCCAATCTCAGCCCCTATCCGGGCAATACCTTCATCATCCAAATGCCTTAAGGCCTCTTCTCCTACATTGGGGATATCACAGGTTATCTCTTCATTTCCCAGTTTAGTATCCCGGGCTTCTATCTCAAACTCCTCAATATGTATCGAAGTATACTTATCTTCTTTGAGCAACTTCTCACTTATCAATATCGCATCTTCAAAGTTATAACCGCGCCAGGGCATAAATGCCACCAAGACATTCCTGCCCAGGGAAAGCTCCCTTTGACAGGTAGCTATTCCATCGGCTATAGCTTCCCCTTTCTTAACCTTATCGCCGACAGAAACAATGGGTTTTTGATTTATGCAAGTGCTTGCATTGGACCGGGCAAATTTTGTTAACTTATATTTTTTTTCGTTGATTACTATTTCTTCTGCTGTTACCTCTTTAACCACTCCCGCCCGTTCGGCTATAACCATTACTCCCGAATCCCTGGCCACTATATGCTCCATCCCTGTGCCAACTAAAGGAGCTTCCGGCGTAAGTATGGGCACTGCCTGCCGCTGCATATTCGACCCCATCAACACCCTGTTAGCATCATCATGCTCAAGAAAAGGAATAAGGCTGGCAGATACCCCGACCAATTGTTTGGGGGAAACATCCATATAATCAACTTTGGCTTTCGGTACCCTTATAAAATCATCTTGATATCTACAGAAAACCGCATCTTCGGTAAAATTATTTCTTTCATCCAATGCCGCATTAGCCTGGGCAATGGCATATTTGTCTTCAATATCAGCAGAAAGATATTCGATTTTATTGGTTACTTTTCCCTTTATGGCTTTTCGGTAAGGGGTCTCCAAAAAACCAAATTCATTTACCCGGGCATAGGTGCTGAGTGAAGATATCAATCCTATGTTCGGGCCTTCCGGGGTCTCTACCGGGCAAACACGTCCATAGTGCGAATAATGAACATCTCTGACCTCAAACCCGGCTCTTTCCCTGCTCAAACCTCCGGGCCCAAGGGCAGAAAGTCTGCGTTTATGGGTTAATTCGGCCAATGGATTAATCTGGTCCATAAACTGGGAAAGCTGGCTTCGGCCAAAGAAATCTTTGACAGTAGCAGAAATTAATTTGGCATTGATAAGATTATGGGGCATAGCAGAATTTAAATCATACATCGACATCCTTTCCAAGATTGACCGTTCCATCCGGGCCATCCCCACCCTGAACTGATTTTGAAGCAGTTCGCCAACGGTTCTAACACGGCGGTTACCTAAATGATCGATATCATCAATTTTGCCCTCACCGCTCTTTAGTCTTATCAGATATTTAACGGTTTCTACAATATCTTCCAAGCCTAAAACCCGCTTATCTAACGGTGCATTCAATCCTAACTTCCGATTCAGGATATATCGGCCCACACGGCCAAGATTATAGTGATGCGGGTCCAGAAAAAGCCTGTTCATCAGGGCCTCGGCATTTTCTTTTATAGCCGGATCGCCCGGCCGCATCCTTCTATAAATAGCCAGTAATGCCTCTTCCTTGGAACGATGGATATCCTTCAATAAAGTATTAATTATAGAGAAATTTTTAATTGGCCCTTTTAAAACCTTCACGCTTTCAATCCGAAGTATTTGCAGGTCTTTTATTAAATCTTCGTCAATTCCCTGGCCGGCTTTTGCCAGAAGTTTGTCAGTTTTCTGATCGACAACATCATACGCTAATATCCTGCCGAGCAGTTTATGATTCAATCCCCTTCTATCAACCTTAAAAGTTTCGGCTTGGTGAAAGATTGTCAAAATTTCCTTTTGATCAGAATATCCTAATGCTCTAAGAAATGTGCTGATTAAAAATTTCCGGCGCCGGTCAATATAGACCGACAATACATCATTTATATCTAATTCCAACTCTAACCATGCCCCGCGATAAGGAATAAGCCTGGCAGTATAAATTCTCTTTCCGCTGGGATGGATAATTTCTTCGAAACTGACCCCCGGAGAACGATGAAGCTGACTGACCACTACGCGCTCAGCGCCATTTATAACAAAAGTCCCTGTTTTAGTCATAAGCGGCAGGTCGCCTATATAAACATCCTCTTCTTTGGAATCTATTTTCTGGGAAAGCCTCAATTTCAATTTCAGGGGCGCAGCGTAGGTCAAACCCCGCTTGCGGCATTCCTCAGCCGTATATTTTGGCCTTGCCAATAAATAACTAATAAATTTAAGCGTTGCCTCTCCGTCATAACTCTTAATCGGAAAGGCTTCGTTAAAAACCGCCTGAAGGCCTTTATTTTCCCTTCTTGTTTTCGGACATTGTATCTGCAGAAAATCCTCATAAGAAAAGGTCTGAATTTCTACAAGACCGGGTAAATTCATCACCTCGGGGATACGCGCGTAACTCTTGCGTTTTATCATCTTTTTTATCCTCTACTTAAGCTCTACACTAGCACCCTGGGCTTCAAGTTTCTTTTTCATTTCTTCGGCTTCTTCTTTAGAAACACCTTCTTTAACCGGCTTGGGCGCGGCCTCAACTAAGTCTTTAGCTTCTTTCAATCCCAAGTTAGTCATAGTCCGTATCTCTTTAATGACCTGAATCTTCTTATCTCCTATTTTTGATAAGATAACATCAAAGGCGGTTTTTTCCTCACCGCCTTTTTCAGCGCCCGCCGGCCCGGCCATGGCTCCGGGAACCATAGTCATCATTGGGGCAGCAGCTGAAACCCCGAACTTCTCCTCCATTGCCTTTACCAGATTAGACAACTCCATTACACTCATCTCTTCAATAGACTTCATTATCTCCTTTAATTTTCCGGATAGCTCTGGGGTAGAGATTTTTTTTTCTTCTGTTTTTTCTTCTGTTTTTTCTTCCTTTAACTCAGCCATTCCAACCTCCCTGTATAATGTTCATATCTACTGATTCAACGACAAATACTAAATCCTAAATAAATTTAACTAACCAAGATAAATCACAAATTCCAAATTACAAATCACAAACAAATTACAATGCCAAATGACCAAATGACCGAAACAAGTCGCAAATAACAGTAGTTTTGGCCATTGTAATTTTGGTATTGTGTATTGTTTGTAATTTGTGGTTTGTGTATTGTAATTTAAAATTTAATCTCACTTCTTTTCTTTCTTCTCTTTAATCTTATCTACTATACTAACAAATTTCCTTATTACCTCATTTAAGGTATTAACTAATCCGCTAAGAGGGGCATTTAATCCCCCGGCAACACCGGCTAGTAACACCTTGCGGGACGGTAACGCAGCCATAGTCTTTATATAATCGCCTGAAAATAATTCCGCATCCAATAAAGCACCGTAGATATTTAAAGCCTGGTGTTTTTTGCTGAAATCAACCAAAAATTTAGCAGCACCTTCCGGTGATTCGCCGCTAATGGCTATTCCCACAGATCCTTTAACTAAATCAAGGCCCTTTGATAAATTTGTTTTCTCCAGGGCCAACTTAGCAAGGCGATTTTTAACAACCAAATATTGCCCGGACTGTTCATCGAACTTACGCCTTAATTCATTCATCTCCATGGCGCTAAGCCCATTAAATCCGGTAAAAATCAAGGTCTTGACCCGCTGAAACCTATTTGTCAATTCTCCAATTATT
>JAYEPI010000004.1:0-6026 GCA_034723835.1 Candidatus Omnitrophota bacterium
CGATTGGTTCTGACAGCGCTGTTAATACAGCCTTAGAGGCAATTGATAAGATTAGAGATACTGTGACTTCCTTGGAGCGAATATTTGTTATTGAAGTGATGGGAAGAAAAGAAGGTTACATTGCAATACGGGTGGGCTTGAGCGGAGGAGCAGAAGATGTGTTGATTCCTTCTACAGAATATGATATTGACAAAATGTGTCAGGATATAACAGCTGGCCGCAAAAGAGGAAAGGTAAGCTGGATTATAATAACTGCTGAAGGGGTAGCTAAGGGCTTTGAAATTGCTGAGTTAATTGAACAGGAAACCGGCTATGAAACCCGGGCAACGACATTAGGACATGTTCAAAGAGGCGGTTCACCTACTGCCTTTGATAGAATATTAGCCGCTAGATTGGGAATGGCGGCGGTTCAGGCCTTAATTAATAACGCAACTGATAAAATGACCGCAATGATAAACGACCAGGTAAAAATAATACCATTAGATTCTTCTGCCTATCAACTTAAGAAACAAAGGGCTTTAGACCAGGAACTCTATAAATTAATCAGGATATTAGCTACCTAGACACGAATGACCACGAATTACACACGAATGTTCACGAATATGTTAGCTGATAGCTCATAGCTGATAGGTGATAGGTAAATGAGAATATTTAACTCTCATATTACCTATGAGTTATCAACTACTAAATTAGGGTATAGGGTTAGGGTATAAGACGAAGGTAAAAGACGCACCTGTGACCTTGTGACATGTGACTTTGTAACCTTGTGTCACCTATCAGTATTCATGTTTATAACAATTTTATTTTAAAGGAGATTTACTTAATGAATTTATTATGGTTACCGCCCATAGCTTCGCTTTTAGCCCTGGGTTTTGTGGGCTACTTTGCTTATCAAATTATTAAACAGCCGGAAGGAACCGATCAGATGAAGGCTGTTGCTTATTTTGTTCGTCAAGGTTCTCGAGCCTATCTGAAGCGTCAATATAGTACTATAGCTATGTTTTTTGCAGTTGTATTTTGCATCTTGCTATTTTTGGCCTTTAGGGGATATTTAGTTATATTTGTTCCTTTTGCCTTTTTGATGGGTGGTTTTTTCTCCGGGCTCTGTGGTTATGTTGGTATGAATATGGCTACTTATTCCAGCGCAAGGACGGCTAATGCCGCTAGAGAAAGCCTGAATTCCAGTTTGCGAATAGCATTTAGGAGCGGCGCTATAATGGGTTTAAGTGTAGTGGGTATCGGCCTGATAGACCTTACGATAGGGTTTTGGATCCTTAACTGGTATTATCG
Source organism: Candidatus Omnitrophota bacterium (assembly GCA_034723835.1). Taxonomy (GTDB): domain Bacteria; phylum Omnitrophota; class JAUWXU01; order JAUWXU01; family JAUWXU01; genus JAYELI01. The sequence goes on from JAYEPI010000004.1 coordinate 1,291, forward strand.
CTCACTTGAACCGGCCCTGCGCATGCAAAATATCACCAGCGCTATGCTCTGCTTTGGTATGGGTGCCTCTTCCATGGCCCTGTTTGCTCGTGTAGGAGGGGGTATTTTTACCAAGGCCGCGGATGTTGGCGCTGATTTAGTAGGTAAAATTGAAGCTAATATCCCTGAGGATGATCCCCGCAACCCTGCTGTGATTGCCGATAATGTTGGTGACAATGTAGGCGATGTAGCAGGTATGGGTGCCGATCTTTATGAATCATATGTTGGTTCCATTATTGCTACTATGGCATTGGCAGTGTCTGCTGGTCTGGGGTTAAAGGGAGTGAGTATACCTCTAGCTATGGCTGCGGTAGGTGTGCTCGCTTCTATTATAGGAATATTTTTTGTCAGGACAAAACAAAAAGAGGCTTCCCAGGCTGTATTGCTTTCTGCTCTGCGAAGGGGAATATTTATTAGTGCAGTGCTTATAGCTGCTGCTTCCTATTTTATTATTAAAGTTACAATTGGCGCAGAGGGCCATATCGGAGTATATGGCGCAGTATTATCCGGACTGATTGCTGGTTTGATCATTGGGCTTAGCACGGAATACTTTACTTCTCCGCGTTATCGCTTTACTCGTTCGATAGCTGAAAATGCCCTTACCGGACCTGCTACGGTTGTACTTGGAGGATTAAGCGTAGGTATGCTGTCTACGGCCATACCGGTTATTACTGTAGCAATAGCTGTATTGGCAAGTTATTATCTATCAGGAGGGACAGAGAATTTTAGTTTAGGAATTTACGGAGTGGGTATTTCAGCGGTAGGAATGCTTAGCACGTTAGGAGTAACTTTGGCCTCGGATGCTTATGGACCGGTAGCTGATAATGCCGGTGGCAACGCCCAGATGACCGACCAGCCTCCGGAAGTAAGAGAAAGAACCGATGCCTTAGATAGCCTGGGTAATACCACAGCTGCTACTGGTAAAGGTTTTGCTATTGGTTCGGCCGCCCTTACTGCCTTGGCTTTAATTGCGGCTTATCGCGATCAAATAGGCTTATTTGGCAAATCGCTTAATTTGAGCTTAATGAATCCTCATGTGATAGTTGGACTATTTATCGGCGGAATGCTGCCGTTTCTATTTTGTTCCATGCTGCTTAAGGCTGTTGGAAGAGCTGCCGGGAGTATAGTGGTAGAAGTCCGTCGTCAATTTAGAGAAATAAAAGGATTGATGGAAGGAAAGGTAAAGCCTGATTATGCCCGTTGTGTAGATATATCTACCAGGGCTGCTCAGAAAGAAATGATACTTCCAGCATTGATGGCTATAATTGCCCCTATTTTAATAGGTTTGTTAATTGGAGTTGAAGCTCAGGCAGCGTTGTTAATTGGTGCATTGATTTCAGGATTTGTCCTGGCGATAATGATGGCTAATAGCGGTGGCGCCTGGGATAATGCAAAAAAGTTTATTGAAGAGGGTTCATATGGCGGCAAAGGTTCGCCAGCCCACAAGGCAGCCGTTGTTGGCGATATAGTGGGCGATCCGTTTAAAGATACCTCCGGCCCATCCCTTAACATTTTGCTAAAATTAATGAGTATGGTCTCTTTGGTTTTCGCTTCATTTGTAATCCGGTATAGCTTATTTAAGTAATTGGTAAGTAGCAAAAGAATTAAATTTCTAATTGACCTAATTGACCTAATTTCTAATCAATGCTCAATCCCCAATGTCCAATGACCAAATTTTAGTATTGGATCATTGGGATTTATTTAGGTCAATTAGAAATTAGAAATTAGTCATTTAACTAATTACCAATTACCTCTTAACCAATAAAAATATGGGTTTATCTATCGGGATAATAGGTTTGCCTAATATCGGCAAATCTACTTTATTCAACATTCTCACCCACGGCCGCGCTCCGGCTTCCAATTATCCTTTTTGTACTACTAAACCGAACATAGGTATAGCAGAAGTTCCTGATGAAAATTTAGTTAAACTTAACGGGTTGGTCAACGGAATTGAAATAATACATGCCGCAATTAAAGTTATAGATATAGCCGGCCTGATTAAAGGATCGAGCCACGGCGAAGGCCTTGGTAATCAATTCTTATCAGAGATTAGGGGCGTAGACGCAATTTTGCATTTAGTAAGAGCCTTTAGAAACCCGGATGTAGCCCATATTGATCCTGAAATTAATCCTGATAAAGATATCGAGATTATAAGGTTGGAATTGGCCTTATCTGATCTTGAACTTATAATCCGAAGATTGGAAAAGCTGAAGAAATTATCCAGGATTGAGAAAGGCGTTACTAAGGAATGCAGGTTATTAGAGATACTTAAAACGAGTTTGCAAAAATCCAGCAGGATTGATTTATCTGTTTTTTCAAAAGAAGATAGGGTATTGATTAAGGATTTTCAGCTTCTGACTATTAAACCGGAGCTTATTGCATTGAATATTTCGGAAGAAGATATATCCAAACAGGCCGGGCCCTATATATTGATGTGTGCCAAATTAGAAAAAGAACTTTTAGACCTTATGCCTTCTGAAAGGGCAGATTTTCAGCAGGAATTGGGGCTTAAGGAATCAGTTATTCCCGTAATAATCAAGGAGGCTTACAAACTTTTAGGTTTGATTACTTTTTACACGGTAGAGTCGGGTAAAGTAAGGGCTTGGTCAATTAAAAATGGTTCGGATGCCCTGAAAGCTGCCAGTCTGATTCATAGTGATATAGCCCGTGGATTTATACGCGCAGAAGTTACTCCCCTGCAGACACTTATGGAGTATGGTTCGTTGGCCAAGGCCAGGGAGGCGGGCTTGGTTAAGATTGAAGGCAAGGATTATCCGATAGCGGATAAAGATGTAGTATATTTTAGGTTTGATACTTAGCGTTTGACACGCAAATATTTAATGCTTGCCAGATGACTTTTGATATGGTAAAATAATCAAAATCAACCAGAAAGGGAAAGGTAAAAGGATAATGCTGAAGGATTATGAAGGGATGTTTATCGTAAAGCCTGATTTAAGCCAAACAGAATCACAGGATGTAATTAAAGGTATTGAAGAAGTAATTACTTCCAATAAGGGGGTAATAAAGGATAATTTAGCATGGGGGAAGCGACAGCTAACCTACAAAATGGGTAAATATAAAGAAGGTCTTTATCAACTTATTCATTTTCAGACAGATTCCTCTAGTATTATGACGCTAAAAAGAGCATACGGGTTGAATGAGAATATATTAAGGATATTGATAACAGATATGCTATAAAGAGGGGGAAGGAGATGTCTGTTACAACGATTAAAAAGAAGATTACAACGATTAAAAATAAGATATAATCCATGATTATACCTTAAGGTTATACCGGGGAGGACATAATGGCTAGTTTGAACAGAGTATTTTTAATAGGACGGTTGACCAGGGATCCAGACCTGCGCTATCTTTCCAGTGGAACAGCGGTGGTTACTTTCGGTTTAGCAACCAGCAGGGTTTATACTGCTCAATCCGGAGAGAAAAAGGAAGATACCTGTTTTGTCAGGATTGTCAGCTGGGGCAGGCAGGCCGAAATTTGCAATCAATATTTAAAAAAAGGAAGGTTGGTATTTGTTGAAGGCCGGCTTCAATATCGGGCCTGGGAAACACCCGACGGTAAAAAACGCAGTACCTTGGAAGTCAATGCTAATAGAGTTCAGTTTTTAGAGCGGCCTGCGGGCCAGGAAGTTGCCGGTGAGCCTTTAAAGGAAATGGCCGGGGCTTCTTATTCCGGACAGAACAGCCAGCCTGCGGTGGATTTGGGAACCGAAGAACCTCCTAAGTTAGATAAAAAATTTGAGGACGAAGTACCATTTTAAACTCGCGCTTTTTTACTTTGAGGTAATGCTTCGAAATAAAAAAATGCGGGATCCGGTTTGCAATCTGCGAATTTACCCCCCACTGCTTTGCTTTGCCCCCAGAAATCGCAACTGCGATTTCTGGGGGCAAAATCCCGAGAATACTGCGCATTTCACGGGGCAAAGCAAAGCAGTGGGGGGTAAACTCGCCCCGCCGCATTCTGCAAGAATGCAAGAGGCGGAACTCATTTAAGGAGAAATTACGATGGCATTTATGAAAAGACCAGGCGCAGGTAGAAAATTTGATAAAACCAAAGGAATCCGGGAAAAAGGAAGAGGTAGGTTTAAAACTCAATTTTTTAAAAAAAAGTTTTGTCGGTTTTGTACTGCTCAGGCACCGATTATTGATTATAAGGATTTAAATATGCTTCAGAAGTTTATTACCGAAAGAGGTAAGATTATACCGAGAAGGATATCTGGGAATTGCGCCGGACATCAGAGACAGATGGCTGTTGCGATCAAGAGGGCAAGATATATCGCCTTATTACCGTACGTGGCTGAATAAAAAAACAAGGAAGTGAGGAGATGAGGAGATGATATGGAAGTTATATTGGTAGAGGATATAGGCGAATTAGGAAAATCTGGCGATGTTGTAAAGGTAAAGGACGGATATGCCCGGAATTTTCTTATACCTAAGAAGCTTGTTTTTCAGGTTACGCCTCAAAATTTGAAGATCGTCCAACAAAGAAAAGAAAAGAGAATTACTAAAGAAAAGAACGAAAAATTAAAGGCGCTTGAAATAGCGAAAAAGTTAGAAGCCGTCTCTTGTACAATTCCAATGCCGGTCGGCGAAGGCGATAAATTATTTGGGACAGTTACCAGCGGTCATATCTGTGAAGCCCTTGCCGCAGAGGGGTTTTCTTTTGATAAGAAAAAGAT
>JAYEPI010000005.1:0-5996 GCA_034723835.1 Candidatus Omnitrophota bacterium
CTGCAGGTTTTTTGTTCCTTCAATCAAGACATCTGCCTTTTTCCAGAGTTTTTCCCAGGCCCCTATGTGGCTTGCAAGAAGAGTAGAAAATTTAGCCCGAAATGCCCTGCGAAATACCCCGAAAGCCTCTTTTTTGTAAAAAGCGTAATTTTTTCCGCAGGGAAAATGCTTTATATAAAATATTTTGGTAAATACAATGGCCTGCCCTTTTTTAAACCTAAGGCGGAATACATTATCCTCGGCAAATGTCTTTCTTCCATTTATCTGGTAATAAAAGCCGCTCCAATATACTATAGTGTGTTTTTTTTCCAGGGTTTCAATTACCAGGTATCCGGCATTATGGGCCTGCCCCAATTCCCTGACCCGGAAATGTTTTTTTCTGCCTTCGCTGAGAACCCGCGTATTGGAAACAGAGGTGTCTATCCCTGTGTTTATATCCATTGAACAGCCGGCGTCAAGAGGAGTAACAGCAATCTGCATTACCCCGATATTTTTATTGCAGAGAGAAATAAATCTTAAAGACTGGTAATCATAGCGCCTTTGTTTTGTGTCTTTGTATAAAGTGCGCCTAACCAATAGCGCTTTTTTCATGTTTAATATTCTTTTGTGTTCAAGAATATCGGTTGCGACTAAGTCTAATTTTTCTCCTTCGATAGTAAATCTAAAATTAATCGGGTTGGGCAGGTTCACCAGCTCATCAACCTGAGAACCCATTTTATCATAAATGCCGGCAATGTAAGTACCGGGCATGGCATTATAAGGTATGCCCTCTAATACTCCCCTGGCCCCCAGATAGCCGTTGCCCAGGGTAAACTGGGCTTCTTTTATGCCCTGTAAACGTTTAATCCACTCGGTCTCTTTTATAAGCCAGAGTTCATCTTTTGTAAAATTAGAATAAAAATCTTTCATAAACTAATCCTAGTACTCAAATATAACTGAATTATACTTGATACATTTAAATGTGATTACACAGATTTAACTATTGTTATTTTAAAGCTTTTTCAATTTCTCCAAATTTATCTCGGACAAATCATTAACCACCAGATTTGCTTTAGAAAGCCGGGAGGGACTGCGGTAGCGGTCAATGCCCACGCACTTAAAATTGCCCCGTTTGGCCGCTTCCACTCCTAACACAGCATCCTCAAACACAATGCATTCTTCGGGTTCCAGGTTTAATTTTTGAGAAGCCGAAAAGAACACCTCAGGATCGGGCTTTCCTTTTTTTATATCAAAACCGGTGATTATCACCTCAAATAAATCATCTATTCCCTGTTTTTTTAAAATCGGCAGGCAGTTCTTGCTGGAAGATATCACCGCTACCTTGATATTTTCCTTTTTTATCTCATTTATCAAATCCAATGTGCCTGTATAGACATTCACATCTTCTTTTTCCAAAAATTCTAAAAAATAACTCTGTTTTTTTTCGGCCGCCTTTTTTAATTCATCTTCCGGTAGATCGGTCAATATTGCCCTGGCTCCGCTGATACGGGGAATGCCGTCAACTTTATCTTTATAGTCCTCAAAGCTGAATTCCCTGCTATATCCACTGAACATCTTTTTCCAGGCCTTAAAGTGCAGGGGAACCGTATCCACGATAACCCCGTCTAAATCAAATATTGCTCCTTTAAATTGCATTTCTATTCCCTCCGGGACATATGAAAGTATATTGTATACTTATTTTTTTATTATATCAAGTTCTTTCAAGAAAAAACTCCCCAGCCCCCGGCTGGTCACGGGCCCAAAACCCAATATACCATAGACAAATAAAGGCAATTATGCTATCTTAAATATGAGAGGAGAAAAATGAATAACAAAAAATATGCCCTTATCACCGGCGCGACAAGCGGTATCGGGGCCGCATTTGCAGCTCATTTAGCTCAAAGTGGTTATAACCTGATTATTACCGGCAGAAGAGAAAAAATAATCCAAAAAGTTGCCGGGGAAATCAAAACAAACTATAAAGTTGACGTCCGGGTAATATTGGCTGATTTTTCAATGAAAAATGACCTGGACCGCCTGACGGCATATTTAAACGAAATCGACAATATCGAGATTCTGGTAAATAACGCAGGGTTTGGCAATAGAAAACTTTTCTTCGATGATGATTTTAATAATCAGGAAAAAATGCTAAAGGTCCATATCAATGCCGTAGTCCGTTTAACCCGCAGAATAGTTCCTAAAATGATAAAAAACGGCAAAGGCATTATTATCAACGTTTCCTCATTGGCGGCCTTTCTGCCCTCATCAACTACCGGGATTTATTGCGCGACAAAAGCGTTTATCAACACCTTCTCGGAATCAATGCATATCATTCTAAAAGATAAAAACATTAAAGTACAGGCGCTTTGTCCGGGATTTACCAGGACCGATTTCCATCAAAAATTGGATATAGGCCGATCAATGCTTAAAAATAAAGGAATTATTAGATGGATGGCGGCGGATGATGTAGTAAAGATTTCCTTAGCGGCATTAAAAAAAAGAAAAGTTATCGTCATTCCGGGTTTCTTCAATAAGCTTATCAAGTTGTTAATAACCTTGCTGCCTAAAAACCTATACTATAAATCAGCCTCCTTGATATTGAAAAAAATTCCTTAATAAAAATTATTCTTTTTCAAGGCCGAAAGGAAGCTTGAGCACACCCTGTATCTGTTGTGCGGTCTGCTCTATAACTTCTTGAGTTTTTTGCGTGGTTCCTTTTATGGCCTCCTGCGTTTTTCCCACAACCCCGGTTGTTGTCTTTTGAACTGTTTCCAGCACATCGGAGGCCATGCCTTCTAAACCCTGTAAATCAAAGTCAACAAGGCCGGCTATTGCGGTATTAGTAAGCGCCCTTACTACTATCAGGCTTACAAGGCTGTAGGGATTTGTAACATTCTCATATCTTTCGTCAAGATTAATATTGAACTCTTTTACGGAAGGAACCCCGCCTTTTGAATAATCCTTATACACGACTTTTCCGATTTTAAGCTCCAGGCTGTCTATCTGTATCTCCGGGAGCCCTTCCTTTTCTTTTGTCTGCGCTTGTTTTACCCCTGTTTCTTTCGCCTGCGTTTCTTTATTTTCTTTTCCGGCCTGGACAACTTTTAAAGAATCCAGATTAAGTTTGCCTGCCTCATTTTTTACAACAACAAACTCTTCTAAGTTTATACGCATTTGTTTTAAATGGACCTTACCCCTTATGACAGCCGGTAAATCATAATCAATATAAATCTCCGGCATCTTTAACATTATCCTGTCTTTATACCCCCGGGGATTAAAAAGCTCAAGGTCCTCAACCCTTACGAAAGTGTCAATTATCCCGGCCCTAAACCCCCGCATACTTAGGCGCAGTCCGGTAGTTGTCTCTACCCCCTTTTCAATGAAGGTCTTGATTATTATGTCCTTGGTAAAAGACAAAGCTAAAATCAGCACCAATACACCAATCAATACCACAAGCAATTTTTTCATTTTAAATCTCCTCCTTTTGAAATTTTATTTCTCCCTTGAAGCAGTCCTTAAATTTTACATCCGCATTGCCTGTCCTAAAAAGCTTTATCACAGGCGCAAATATATTATAGCAAAATATGAAGGATTTTTCAAAAAATAAAAGTTTATCTTGGATTTGTCCTGATTTAGCGGTAAGATATGTCTATGAAAATCAATATCGCTAAATCTTCCGGTTTTTGCCTGGGCGTAAAAAGGGCCGTGAAAATCGCCTTAGAAACAGCAAAAAACCAAAGAAATGTCTATATGCTCGGTGACATTGTCCATAATGAAGAAGTCACGCGTCAGGTGCAGAAAGCCGGTATAAAGAAGATAAAAAAACTGCGCAAGGTAAAAGACGGCATTCTGTTAATCCGGGCTCATGGTATTTCTTTAAGCACAACCCGTCAAGCAAAAAACTTAGGTTACAGAATTATAGATGCGACCTGCCCGATGGTCAAAGAGATTCACAGGATTGCGCAACAAATGGAACAAAAAGGGCATAAGATTATTATTATCGGGGATAAAAAACACGATGAGGTAAAAGGCATAACCGGCCAATTGAAAAAGAAAGTTTTGGTCATTGAAAGCGGGAAAAATATGCCCTTAAGCAAAATTAAAAGGATAAAAAAAGCGGCAGTAGTCGTGCAATCAACCCGGGATTTGGAAAAAGTCCTGAAAATAATCCGGGTTTTAAAAAAGCATATCAAAGAACTTAAGTTTCACAATACAATCTGCCGGCCCACTCAAATCAAGCAAGAGGAAATTAAAAAACTGCCTTTAGAGAATGATTTAACGGTTATTATCGGCTCAAGAACAAGCGCCAATACCAAAAGGTTATACCAGATTGCGAGATCTTTAAGTAAAAAAACATACTGGGTGCAATCGAAGATTGAATTGAAACCTGGATGGTTTAAACAAACACGTAAGGTAGGCATTGCTTCCGGAGCCTCGACTCCGGATTCAACTACTCAGGCTGTGGTTGATAAGATCCGCAGCTACAGGTAAGCTGTCAACAACTCCGGGCAAATTCTTCGATTGTTTCACTAACGATACCATCTATCAGCTCTTTTACTGAAACAATTTTGTTAATCCGCGGCACATTGCTCCCGGCAAACACAACCGCATTATCCAGATTACCGCTAACAGCCTTAAATAAGGCTTCGGCTATACAGTAAGGAGAAGTTTTAGGGTCGCAAGTCTTAAGGCATCGATAATTACATTTAATTGGTATCTTTTCACCGCGCATTACCCTGTTAATAAACCCGGTCATTATAACTCTTCCGGGCATACCGACAGGACTCTCTATAATAACAATATCTTCTTTCCCCGCTGTAAGATACAACTCTTTAAATTCATCCGCTACAGAGCATTCAAAGGTAGTAACAAATCGAGTTGCTATTTGCACACCCCTTGCTCCCAATTTAAGAAATTTAACAACGTCTTTCCCGTCAAATACCCCCCCTGCTGCTATAACCGGCATATTTACATTCAAATCTTTTTCGTACTCTTTAACTACTTTCAAAACATCTACTATCAACTTCTCTAAGTTGTCCTCTTTATGCGATTTTAAATCTTCGAACTTAAACCCTAAATGTCCGCCTGCCAACGGGCCTTCCACAACAATGGCATCCGGTAAACGATTGTAACGCCTCTTCCAGTTCTTGATTATAATATCCGCTGCCCGGCTTGAGGAAACGATTGGTATCAGTTTTATTGAAGAACCTTCGGTAAATTCCGGCAGTCTCAAAGGCAGGCCTGCTCCAGAAACAACGAAATCAGCTTTTTCTCTTACAGCGGTTCGTGTTAAATCATCGTAATTGCTTAAAGCTACCATTGTGTTTACCCCTACAACTCCCTGAGTCCATTCCTTAGCTTGACGTATTTCTCTTTCAAGCCCCGTTCTTGAAGCTTTGACAAAGTCTTTTTCATTTTCTTCGGTACCATAACCCAGTCCTACGCTAGCTATGGTCCCTGCGGCGCCGCAGTCTGCAACCGCGCTGGCTAAGGATGCCGTAGATACCTTAACCCCCATACCTCCCTGAATAATTGGTATTTTTATTTCCAAATCTCCGATTATAAGCGGCTTCAATTTATTATTCATAACATTTGATTATGGTCTTTTAGCCCTTAAATATTCCTGCATACAATCCCGAAACTTCGGGATTGTGATTTCATTGGGGTGGCTGATGGGATTCGAACCCACGACCCCATGAGCCACAGTCATGTGCTCTAACCAACTGAGCTACAGCCACCATATTAGCATACTTATTTCAATAGTCTATCAAAATCTTTTAATGAGATTATATTAATCAATAAAAAGGAACTGAAGGATTTTTTTAAGAAGGTACCGACGACTTGCCGTTAAGGCAAGTCATCGGTATCAATTCGGACAAATAATCCCGAAACTTCGGGATTATGTCCTCCTTAAGAGGTACCGACGACTTGCCGTTAAGGCAAGTCATCGGTATCAATTCGGACAAATAATCCCGAAACTTCGGGATTATGTCCTCATTAAGAGGTACCGACGACTT
>JAYEPI010000006.1:0-5925 GCA_034723835.1 Candidatus Omnitrophota bacterium
CCCGCAAATCCCCATAAAATCTGGGGATTGTTTCTAAGTTATGGCCGATGATATCGGGACCGGCCTTGATTATTTTTTTAACTGCTTCACAATTTCCCCGGAAATCAGGGATAAGCGCTTCAATAGTAATATTGTTAAAGCTGCGGCGAATGTCCCGTATCACCCTTTCAAAAATCTCCGCGCCTCCACCGGCTAAATCATCGCGGGTTACACCGGTAATCACTACATGAGCTAATCCCAGTCTTTTAACGGCCTCTACTATACGACCAGGTTCATTGAGATCCAGATCACGGGGTTTTCCTTTTTTGACATTGCAAAACCGGCAGGTACGTGTACAAATACTGCCTAGAATAAGAAATGTAGCAGTTCCTCGATCAAAGCATTCAGAGATATTCGGGCAAAGCGATTCCTGACAAACAGTATTTAAATCTAAACCTTTAAGTAAACAGGACACCTCGTAAGATTTCTTAAAATCGATCTTCTTTTTAAGCCAGGCTGGCTTCCTCAAAACAGTTTGCATTTATTCCCTTACCCGGGTTTTGCCGAAAAATATTCCAATCAGGGCTGCTGTATTTTTCTTTCTTTAGATATTCTGCCAATTTTTTTTCTTCATCTGACAAATCAGTTTCAACCAATTCTAAGGAGTTAACCTTTTTAAAACTATCTATTAATTTAAAGGCAAGTTCATCAAATCCTATCGACCGGCCTAAGGCCTGGCTTAAAGAAATCACGTTATTTTTTAAACCTGCTTCTCTTCCCTTTAAAAACCATGCAGCAAAATCCAGGTTAAGTTCTAAAGGAATAAATCCGTGTTGAAAAATAACATTGCGAAATCTCCTCTGGGCATTTCCGCCAATTTTTCTGTTATTGACTAAAATGTCGCATTTTTCCCGGCCGCTGAAACAAATAGCAGTCTTCCTCCCTAGGCCTTTTTTATTTCTCTTTTGATCTACAGCAAAACCCGGCTCAAGCCCCAAACTCTGATAGGTCTTAATAATAAATGCACAAATCCGTTTAAAGGAACTCTCAATCAAAGAACCGCACCTAAAATGCTGCCGCGAGCAGACAATACTATAAGTCAATTCCCGGCTATGAAACACAAGACCTCCCCCAGTCATTCTGCGCACAAACTCAACAGAAAATTGCCGGCATTCATCCAGGTCTAATTCCCTTTCAGGGTCTTGAAAGCAGCCAATGGAAAAAGCCCATGGCTGCCAGGCATATATCCTGAGGGTAGGAACTACTGCGCCTTGAGCATATATCTTTAAAATGGCTTCATCAATAGCCATGTTCGTAGAGGCATCATTAAAGCCTGTCATTAAAATACGCCAGTTTTTTAAGCAATCCATCGCAGATTAAGTTCCCGCGCGGCTTTTGTCTCGTCCGGCCGGGAGACAGCGGTATTTAAAGGCGCGCTTTTGACTACCTCAGGGTTATTTTGGCTCAACTCAGCAATCCCGCGCATTGCCGCAATAAACCTGTCCAGGCTGTGTTTGGACTCACTTTCAGTCGGCTCAATCATCATTGCTTCTTTAACAATCAAAGGGAAATATATCGTGGGAGGATGAAACCCCCGGTCAATAAGGGCCTTGGCAATATCTAAAGCATGCACGCCATTCGCCAACTGCCGGGTTGCTGAAAAAACGCATTCATGCATACAAATCCGGTCATAAGCAAGATCATAATATTTTTTTAACTTCACTGCTATATAATTTGCGTTTAAAACCGCTTTTTCACTGACCTCGATAAGCCCGGTCTTGCCTAAAAGCAGAATATAAGCATAGGTCTTTAACAACACATCGAAATTACCATAAAAAGAGGCGATCCGGCCGATACTTTTTTGCCGATTTTCTTCCAGCGCGTATGTCCCATCCGGCCTTTTTATCACCTTGGGCACGGGTAAAAACTGCGTTAAATCCTTGCGCACGCCTACCGGCCCTGAACCCGGTCCGCCGCTGCCATGAGGCGTAGCAAATGTCTTGTGAAGATTTAAATGCACAATATCAAAACCAATATCCCCGGGGCGGACCTTGCCCAGGATAGCGTTAAGGTTGGCGCCGTCATAATACACCAGCGCGTCGTTACGATGGGCAAGAGAACATATCTCTTTAATCTGAGAATTGAATATCCCTACTGTATTCGGGCAAGTAAGCATCAGGCCGGCAACTTCTGAATTAAGCTTATTCTTATATTCTTTAAAATCCATTACCCCGTTTTTATCCGTTGGTATAGAAATGGTTTGATACCCGGCAATCGCCGCGCTTGCCGGATTGGTGCCGTGAGATGAATCAGGAACGATCACATATTTTTTACGGCTGCCTTTATCCCGGTGATAAGCAGCAATTAGCATCATCCCGGTAAGTTCTCCGTGCGCGCCGGCTAAAGGCTCGGTAGTAACTTCAGTCATACCTGTTATCTCGACAAGCAATCTTTCAACATTATATAAAACCTCTAAGGCCCCTTGAGTAAGCATCCCGCCTAATAAAAGCTGAGGAAGAAGTGGATGTAATTGGGAAAAGCCGGTCAACTTGGCAATATTTTCGGTAAATTTCGGATTATACTTCATTGTGCAGGAACCCAAAGGATAAAAGTGTGTATCAACTGAAAAATTCATCCGGGAAAGACGGGTAAAATGCCGGACTACATCCAGCTCAGAGACCTCTGGAAGCTGGGCCGGTTTTTCTCTTTTATACCTGCCGGAAATGTCCTTGGCCTGAGGCACATCGCATTTAGGCAAACGCAGGCCCTTTCTTCCTCTGACAGACTCTTCAAAAATCAATTCCATAATACCGCCTCTAAATTCTCAGCGTATCTTACAATCTCTTCCTTGGTCCTTCTTTCCGTCACACAAACCAGCAGATAGTTTTTCATATCCTCATAATACTTACCCAGAGGAAGGCCCGGGTTAAATCCCCTCTCAATCATTGAAGCGACAATCTCACGGCTATCCCGGGGTAAACAAACCGTAAATTCATTAAACGTGGGAGAGCTCCTTTTAACCTCAACGCCCTTAATCCGGGCAAGCGTATCTTTGGCAAATTCGGCTTTGTCAAAATTTAAGCGGGCTAAATCCACCAGCCCCTGCTTACCCAAGACACTTAAATATATTATTGCCTTCAGGGCACACAATGACTCATTGGAACAAATATTGGAGGTTGCCTTTTCCCGGCGGATATGCTGTTCGCGCGCCTGCAGGGTCAGCACAAAAGCCCTGTTTCCGCGTTTATCTGCAGTCTCGCCTACAATCCGGCCGGGCATTTTACGCACGTGCTTTTTTCGGGTAGCCAGAAATCCTAAATAAGAACCGCCGAAAGAAAGAGGCAGCCCCAGGCTCTGGCCTTCACCAGTCACAATATCCGCGTCCATATTTCCCGGCGTCTTCAACATCCCCAAAGATACCGGATAAACCGATTCAATTGCCAACGCCCCTGCCTGATGAACACGCTTGATAATATCAGAGTGATCGTCTATTGCCCCGAAAAAGTTAGGATTTTGCAGGATCACTGCCGCGGTTTTATCATCTAGGTGTTTATAAATTTCTTCCCTTGTACTCTGGCCATGGCTTACCGGTATCTCTACAAAATCTATTGATAAGTTAGTTGTATAGGTATACATTATTCTGCGATAAATCGGATTTACTCCTCCGTCAATCAAGATCTTATTCCTGCCGGTAATTCTTAAGGCCATCATCCCTGCTTCATAAAGCGCTGTCCCGCCATCATATAAAGAGGCGTTGGCCACCTCCATATCCGTCAGCAGACAAATTGCGCTCTGATATTCATAAATCGCCTGCAGTGTGCCTTGAGAACACTCAGGCTGATAGGGAGTGTAGGCAGTATAAAACTCTGCCCGGCCGGCTAACGCATCCACTACTGCCGGGATATTGTGGTCGTAAAACCCGCATCCCAAAAAATTAACCAGACTCGCAGCGTTTTTATCTGCCAATCTCTTTAGGTGCTCATAGACCTCAAACTCAGACCGGCCTTCAGGCAGGTTAAAAGACGCCGGTTGATATTGCGGAGGAATATCCTTAAAAAGCTCGTCTAACGAACACACCCCGATATCTTTAAGCATCTGTTTAACTTCCTGGTCAGTGTGGGGAATATAACTCATGTCTTAGATTTTCTCCAGAAATGCGCGATAAGCCGCACTGTCCATAAGATTGACTTTTTCATTCAAATCACAAATCTCTAATTTAGCAATCCAGCCCTGCTGAAAAGGAGAGTTATTTATCAGCTCCGGCGAGGTCTCCAATTCTTTATTCACCTCTGTTACCTTTCCGGACAAAGGGGCGTAAACATCGCTGGCTGCCTTGACTGACTCAATAGAACAAAGCCCGCTAAACTGCTTTACTGACTTTTCTGTTTCCGGCAGTTCCACAAAAGTAATATCGCCCAATTGCTCCTGGGCATATGCAGTTATGCCCACAGTCGCCATTTGTCCCTCTACTTTCACCCATTCGTGTTCTTTGGTATAAAATATGCCTTCAGAAATATCCATATTTAACCTCCCCAAATCCTTCTCTATCCTCTACCCACATACACCTCGTAGGTGTAACTACACCTACGAGGTGTATGTGGGTATATATGTTACTGTTTTAAAGATGTTTCCTTGAGAAACGGTTTTTCTGTTATAACCGCATCTATCTTAACAGCTTTACCCTGCACTGAAACCACCAGGTCTTTCTCTATAACAGCCGGTTCAGCATAACCTAACGCTATGCCGCAGCCAAGACTAGGAGAGAAGCTGCCGCTGGTAATCCGGCCAATTTCTCTATCCTGACTAAAAATTTGATAACCCTGCCGGGGAGAACGCCGCGAACCAGCCCTAATAGCTACAAGGCTTTTTTTAAGCCCAGCTTCCTTCTCGGCAAGTAAAGCGCTTTTTCCGATAAACTTTTTATCCAGAGTAAGGTTTTTCATCCCTGCTTCTAAAGGAGAAGTCTCTTCATCAATATCCTGGCCATAAAGGGCATAGCCCATCTCTAAACGGAGTGTATCCCGGGCGCCTAAGCCGGCGGGCTTCACCCTCTCATCTTTTAAAAGCAGCAACCAGAGATCCGTGACTTTTTCATTGCTAATATAAATCTCATAACCTAATTCGCCGGTATAACCTGTGCGGCTGATTATACTTTTTTCTCCCAGGATATCAAAATAGTCAAATGTGTAATATTGAAGCCCGTTGATTTTCGGCCCGAAAAGTTCACTAAGGATACCGCGGGAAAGCGGGCCCTGAAGGTCAACCTTGCCTATTCTATCTGAGCGATTTTCCAGCAACACGCCTTTGTTTAAATTTGCCTGAATGTGTAAAAAATCATTTTCAGTGGTGGCTGCATTCACAACCACCATCCACTCATCCTCAGCTAAGTGATAAATCACCAGGTCATCCAGTATCTTGCCCTTCTCATTTAACATAACCCCGTATTTTGCTTTTCTTACCGGAATATCTTTTACGTTTAGCGAAAATAAAAAGATATTTTCCATTCCGCTTTTTTCCGGTTCGGCCTTGATGAAAAATTCGCCCATATGGCAGATGTCAAATACACAGGCAAATTTACGGCAATAAAGATGTTCGTCGATTATCCCGGAATACTGAACCGGCATCTGCCAGCCGGAAAACGGGGCAAGTTTAGCGGAGAGCTTGTTGTGCTGTTCGATTAAAGGCGTCTTGAACATAAAACTAAATAATCTCTATAACGAAATAAAAAAGGCCTGAATAAAAATCCAGGCCTACGATTTTTAACTATGCCTCACCATGGTCAATTCCATGAAGCCAGAAGCAATTTTTTCTATTCTTAACCAACGAATTTAATTATATACTTTCGTTTCTAAAAAAGCAAGTAAAAAATTTTAAAAAAATTTTAATCATTATTCGCCTTAGCAGTGCGAATTATGCTTGAATGGTGGGTTATTTTTAATGCCATAT
>JAYEPI010000007.1:0-5891 GCA_034723835.1 Candidatus Omnitrophota bacterium
CGAAACATGCGACAAAGTTCCTACGGAACTTCCTCGCGAAATTAGTAGAAATTTATTGAAATTTGTTGTCTTAACTTGACAATCAATTTCAATGAGACTCTTCTTTAGAAACTCTTCTAATTTCTATATATTTCTGTATGTTATATTTCTATTAGCAATTTTATACATTAGACGCAGTTATTATATCTAAAATCTCTTTAGTTATGACTGTCTGTCTTGTTTTATGATAACTGAGAGTAAGCTTTCTGATAACCTCTTTGGCATTATCAGATGCCTGCTTCATGGCAAACATCCTGGCCATTTCTTCGGCAGTATTGGACTCCAGTATGGCCTGGTAAACTTGAGCCGCCAGATATTCCCTGAACAATTTATCCAGGACCACCTCCGGGCAAGGTTCATACATATAATCGCGAACCCGGGATATCTTTTTTTGCTTTTTCAAACCAACCGGAAGAAGCTGTTCAACGGCAACCTTTCCCAGCAAATGCATCCTGAATTTACTATATATTATATGCAGTGAATCTATTTTTTTATTTATAAACATGTCGGCAAGTTCTGAAGAAATATCCCGGCAGTTACTCAGGGGTTCTTTTTTTATAGAAGAATCAAAACTTCGCAGTAGCTCAGCGCTATTTTCGGATTTAAAAAAAAATATTCCTTTCCTGCCAAAACATACTAATTTTATTTTTACATTCCGTAAAGGGGAAATAAACTCCTGAAACTTTCTGAATATATCGCTGTTAAATCCTCCGCAGAGCCCCTTGTCGCTTGTAACAACAATCAAACCTACTGTCTTTAAATCCCTTTTCTCAAGCAAGGCATGGGACTGATAAATGGTATTATCCCCTATACTAAAAACAACTTCCTTTATCTTTTCAAAATAGAACCGGCAGCCCAAGGTGGTGGATTCAATTTTCTTTATGCGATTTAAGGATACTATCTGCAGGGCACTGGTAATCCTGCCTATTTTTCCTATGGAATTTATTCTTTGTTTTATTTTATTCAAAGCAGCCATTTGATTATAAAAATATAAAAATCCTCAGCACCAACCAGTTACCAGTTCATTTCTGTGCTAATCTGCGTTCTGTTTAACGAATATCTTTTTAAACTCCCCTATCACATTTATAAGTTCGGTTTTAAGATTGTCGGACAGGTCCTTCTCGGCTGTCAGCCTGTTACGCAGTTTATTTCTTTTCTCCTTAATAAACAAAAGAATTTCTTCTTCAAACCTTTTTATATCACCAACCGGTAGATCATCCAAGTACCCGTTTACTCCGGCAAAAATTATAAGACTCTGGTCGCATATGTCCATTGGTTTATATTGGTCCTGTTTGAGAATCTCTACCAACTTCCTCCCGCGTTCTAATTGTTTAACAGTAACCTTGTCCAGCTCTGTCCCAAATTGAGTAAATGCCTCCAACTCTCTATATTGGGCTAAATCCAATCTTAAGCTGCCAGCCACCTTTTTCATCGCTTTTATCTGGGCATTGGCCCCGACCCGGGAAACACTAAGGCCGACATTTATAGCCGGCCTTATACCCTGATGAAAGAGCTCTGTTTCCAAATAAATTTGTCCGTCAGTTATTGAAATTACATTCGTAGGAATATAGGTTGCAACATCGCCAGCCTGCGTCTCGATAATTGGAAGCGCGGTAAGCGAACCCCCGCCTTGCGCCTCGCTAAACTTGCAGGCCCTCTCCAGCAATCTTGAATGGGCATAGAATACATCTCCGGGGTAAGCTTCTCTACCCGGCGGCCTCCTTAATAATAATGCCATTTCTCGATAGCAATTAGCGTGTTTAGTTAAATCGTCATAGATTATTAACGCATGCTGTCCTTTGTCTCTAAAATACTCGCCGATAGCACAGCCTGAATACGGCGCAATCCACTGCAAGGGTGTTGGATCACTTGCCGTAGCGCTGACTATTATAGAATATTTCATCGCGCCATATTTTTGTAACTTGTCTATTATTGATGCAACTGAAGATTTTTTCTGCCCAACAGCCACATATATACAAACCAGGTTTTTCCCTTTAGAATTTATTATGGTGTCTACGGCTATGGCTGTCTTTCCGGTCTGCCTATCGCCAATTATAAGTTCCCGCTGGCCCCGGCCTATGGGAATCATAGAATCTACTGCTTTAAGGCCTGTCTGGAGGGGCTCCCTTACCGGCTGTCTTTTTATAACTCCGGGAGCAACCCGCCAGATCGGACGAACACCTTTAGTTTTTAATGGCCCCTTGCCATCAATGGGTTGGCCCAGGGCATTTAAAACCCTGCCCACAAGGTCCTCGCCAATACCTACTTCACACAGCATTCCGGTTAACCTTACTTCATCACCTTCTTTTACCAGGGTATCTTCTCCAAATATACAGGCGGAAACTACCTTGTCTTCTAAGTTCAATACCATACCATAAAGACCGGCTGGAAATTGTAAAAGCTCTCCGGCCATGGCCTGGTCCAGGCCGTAAATTTTGGCTATACCATCGCCCACTTCCAGGATTGTGCCGACAGTCGCGGTATCTACACGTTGTTCATAGTCCTTTATCTGTTTTTTTATTATTGAGGTGACCTCTTCGGGCCTTAATACAGACATAAAATCTCCTCCAATTTCTTCAACTTCCCCCTGATGGAATTATCATAAATATTATCGCGATAGCGCAAATACAGCCCGCCGATTAAACCCGGATTTTCTTTCAATTCTAACTGAATTTCTTCCCTGAATTTTAAAGTCAGCACATCCATTAACAAAAATCTCTCTTCTTTTGTAAGCGGGCAGGCACTCTCTACCTGCATTCTTATTTTATGCTCCCTGGCCTCATAAAGGTCCCGGTAGCGAAGATATACCCCGTGAATCAAATTTTCTCTTTTATTATCTATTAGAAGCTTTAAAAAATTCAAGATAGTATCTGAAAATCCTTTCTCACTCGCCAGAGTTTCCAATACCCTTTTTTTATCATCTCTGGTAATCAGCGAATGGAGCATAAACCGGCGAAATTCCTCATTTTCAAGCCACTGTCCACCCAAAACCCCAAGCTCCTCCATTACCTCATCTAAGTTACCGTGTTCAGAGGCTAATAGAAAAAGGGCTTCAGCATATCTATCATGCAACATTTCCAGGTTATCCACTACCCAGCTCCTTTAATGATTTTTCAATGAGCCTTTTATGGTCTTTTTCTTTTATCTCGCGCTCAATAATTTTTTTCGCTATTTCCAAAGAAATTGAAGAAACATCCTTTCGAAGAACTTCCCGGGCAAGTTTGGTTTCTTCGGTTAACTCAAGTTTCGCTTTTTGTAATATCCCGGCCGCTTCTTTTTTGGCACTTTCCATCATCAAAAGCCGGGTTTTATCCAGCTCCTGCCTGGTCATATCTTTCATCCGTAACACTTCTTCTCTTGCAGCCTGCAGGATTATCTTCGAGGCTTGGTCATTCTTTTCAGACTCCTCTTTCACCTGCCTTGCCTCATCAAATATCTTTTTAAGTTCCTGGCTCCTTTTATCTAAAAAACTCAACAAAGGCCGATAAGCAATTTTTGTCAACACAGCTACCAGAATTAAAAAACTTATAACTTCTAATATAAGTGTGAAATTTATACTCATAAAATTCGTATTGCGTATTGCGTCGTGTGTATTGCGTTAAAATCTTTTTTTCTTTCAACAACAAAGCTTACGCAATACGCACGACGTAATGTAATTTAGTGTATTATAAAAAGAACCCGCTTCTTACCCCCACTATTAAAAACATAGAAATAAACAAGGCATATATTCCTGTTGTTTCTGCTATGGCATCACCAATAACCATGGTGCGCAGCAATACCCCCTGAAGTTCGGGTTGCCGGGCTATACCTTCACAGGCCCTTCCTCCAACTATACCTTCGCCTATACCCGGCCCAATAGCCCCCAGCCCCATACACAGGCCTGCGCCTAAAAGAGCAGCTGCCTTGATAATTATGGTTCCGTCAATAGGCACCGTTTTTACAACATCTACGCCCTGCCGGGCAACTTCTGCAAACGCTATATCCATTCTTATGCCCTCCTCTTTCGGGCCGGATAAATCCGGCCCCTACACTGGTTCATCATCTTTATGGAAATATATAGAAATTTGTTGTCTAACTCAACAATCTATTTCTATTAATTTCAATCAATTTCTATGAATTTCTTCTTCAGAAACTCTTCTAATTTCTATTTATTTCTATTTAGTATCTTAGCACGGAAATATACGCAACCGCCAGTATTGTAAAAACAAATGCCTGAATACATCCGACAACAATTCCAAAAAAGAAAGTAACTATCGGCATCAATGTTAAATTTAAGGGTATCCCCAAGGACCTAGGTATCATTTTGATTATAAACGGTAAAAACGAAAGCATTAATCCCCCGGCAAATATATTTCCAAAAAGACGAAGAGAATGAGATAGGGTCTTACTAAACTCGGAAATCATATTGGACGGGAAAAGCCACCAAAAAGGCTTAAAATAACGCCTGAAATAATTCCTAAATCCCATCTTTCTTATTGCGCTAATATGGGCTATAAAAAATACGAGTATTCCTAACCCAAAACAGGTATTTAAGTCTGCGGTTGGGCTGTTAAGGGTTGGAATAATAGAAAGCAGATTTGAGACTAACACAAATAAAAACAACGTCATTATAAAAGGCAAAAAATTTCTACCGTCTTCTCCCAGGCTTTCTGTCAGCATGTTGTCAAACCATTCACTAAGGACTTCCAGAAAACTCTGCCGTCTATCAGGAATAACAGTTAGCCTCCTTTTAAGCAGCAACATTCCCAATATTACTATCCCGATAACTATCCATGTCATCTTTAAGGTAAAAGGATTTATGTTTAAATATAAATCCGTATAGGGCAGGCGAAACGTCCTGATTATTACGTTTATTGACTCTTCCATATTTTTCTGTTGTTTAAACAAAATAATGTGACTACAGAGATTAAAATGCAGATTACCGCATACTTAATACTGTACACAAAATATACACGAATTTCACACGAATTCCCACAAATTCGTGAACATTCGGGATAATTTGTGTCCATTCGTGTTTACTAAATCTGTGTAATCATCTTAACTATTTTTTATTCTTTCTTTCAATAATAACGTATCAGCAAAAATCGACAGCCTTAAGCAAAACAGGCCGATCGCACCGCCAATCAGAAATGAAAGCCCCTTAAGCGACATAATCAGAAGCACTGCTGCCATTATAGCATATCTCGCCAGATAGCCGAGGGGAAAAAACATGCGGCCCCTGCTAACAGCAAGGTCAAGTTTTCTTTTTGCATCTTTAACCATTAATCTAAAATTTATGATACCAGCTAACCCGCCGATAACAATACCAAAAGATATTTTATTTTTTCCCAACAAAAAAAACAAAACACTAGTTAAAAAAATTATACTTAACATCTCTAAAATTAATCGATTTTCAAAATTCTTTATGGAATACATTATATCAAGTATTATTATCTTTAGCGGATTCTTTAATCAACTGATAGGCAGCTTTGAATCCGCCTATTACGCCGAAAATTGAAAAAACAACCGTAAATAAAAACTTGCTACCTAACTTATTATCTAAAAAAACTCCGGTAAATAAACCAATAGTTATAGCCGCTACTATCACTAACCCTAACTGGGTTATCAAGCCAAGATAGCGAAAAAAAGAAACATCCATAATAATCTCTGCAGCCTGAGGATCAGTCCTCAGGCTGCATCTTTTTTAGCTAATATAGTTACTTTTTTTTCGGTTACTTCAATAAAGCCTTCTTTAATCCCGATTTCTCTTTTATAATCTCCCCTTCCTACTTTTATCTTTCCCTTCTTAAGGGTAGCCAAAAGCGGGGCATGGCCCGGCAAAATAGTCAACCAACCTTCTTTGGCGGGAACAG
>JAYEPI010000008.1:0-5670 GCA_034723835.1 Candidatus Omnitrophota bacterium
GGCCGGTTTATCCGTTCCAGCCTTTTACTTTTTAGTCCTTAAAACACCTTATCGAATGAAAAGAATTTTAACATATTTTAATCCCTGGCAGGATCCGAGGGGAGCGGGCTGGCAGATTATCCAGTCCTATCTTGCCCTTGGGTCCGGAGGGCTTTGGGGGATTGGCCTGGGCCAGAGCAGACAGAAGCTATTTTATCTTCCGCAGGCTTATACCGATTTTATACTGGCTATTATCGGAGAAGAGCTCGGTTTTATCGGCACTGCTTGTGTTATAATACTATTCATTTTATTCGCCTGGCAGGGAATAAAGATAGCGCTTAAGGCGGATGAGTTGTTCGGAGCATTGCTTAGTTTTGGTATTGTTTTAATGATTACTTTTCAGGCGGTTATTCATATTGCAGTAGTTAGCGGGGTTATTCCCACCAAAGGACTGCCTCTTCCATTTATAAGCTACGGGGGTTCATCTTTGGTGTTCAGCCTGATCGGGGCGGGGATAGTATTAAGCGTAGCAAAGCATAAATAGGCTGCAGGCTGTTACAAGCTGCAGGCCGCAAGCTGCAGATTGCAGACTGAAAACTTGCGGCCTGAGAGGATGTTAGGATGAGGATTTTAATCGCAGCCGGCAGATCCGGCGGTCATATATTTCCAGCTTTAAGCCTGGCCTGCCGGCTGAAAAAAAGATTAAAAGGCAGCAAGATCTTTTTTATAGGCGAAAAAGATGAACTAACGGAAAAAATTCTGTCCAGGCAGCAGTATCCCCTTTTTACTATTCCGATAACTCGTTTACCCTCCAGGATCTGCTTAGAGTATATCAAATTTTCAAAGAAATTAGGATTGGCAATTGTTCCAATATGGAGTATTTTAAGAAAAACAAGGCCGGATATTGTTATCGGTTTTGGAGGGGCTATTACCGGGCCGGTGCTCTTGCTATCTTCTCTAAGTAGAATTACAAGCATTATTCATGAACAAAACGTGATACCCGGCCGCACGAACAGAATATTGGCTAATTTTGTTGATAGAATAGCAATAAGTTTTCCCGAATCTGAAAAATTTTTTAATCTCCGTAAGGTTGTTTTAACCGGTAATCCTATACGCCGTAGTATATTGGGCCAGGATAAAATTGCCGGCAGAAAAGAGCTTGGCCTGGATAAGGATAAATTTACAATTTTAGTTATCGGCGGCAGCCAGGGTTCAAGCCGGTTGAATGAAATAGTTTGGCGCACGTTTTCAAAGATAGATAAACAGGGAAAGATAGATTTTCAGCTTATTCATATTACCGGGGAAAGGGATTATCGTAAGATGAGACAGCATTATCAGACAACAACATTTAACTCGGCAATACTCCCTTTTTATGATAAAATGGGAATTGTTTATTCCGCCAGTGATTTGGTTTTGACCCGGGCCGGAGCCGGCACCATTTCTGAAATTACATCCTGCGGCTTAGGGTCTATTCTGGTGCCTTATCCTTATGCCGGTAGTCATCAATCAGCCAATGCTCAGGCGCTGGCTGAAAGAGGCGGTGCTGTTTTAATAGAAGAAAGAGAAATTTCAGCCGGATATTTAAGAAAAATTTTTTCAGATTTGGCGAGAAACAAACCACGTTTAAATAAAATGGCTAAAAAGAGTAAGGATATGGGCCGGCCTCATGCGGATGAATTATTGGCTGATGAGGTTATGAAACTTATGAATAAATAATACACGATGGGCACAGACTTTCAAAAAGTAGAGAGTAGAGAGTAGCGAGTAGAGAGATTAAATAAATAACTAATTTCTAATTGACCTAAATAAATTCCAATGACCAATGACCCAATAGCCAATAACAAAGTTTGGTCATTGATTAATTGGGCATTGGGAATTGATTAGAAATTAGGTCAATTAGGTTAATTAGACATTTGTTTTTTCGCTATTCATTATTCTAAAAAGATATGTTATCTACCAAGAAAAAAATCCATTTTGTCGGGATCGGTGGAATAGGGATGAGCGGAATCGCCCATATTTTGCTGGAGTCAGGTTATCAAGTTAGCGGTTCAGACTTAAAATTCAACCGGCTGATGGATCAGATTAAGTCTAAAGGGGCAAAGTTATTTTCCGGCCACGATTGCCGGAATATATCAGAGGCTGAAGTGGTGGTTTATTCCTCGGCTGTTCAGCCGGATAATCCCGAATTGGTTATGGCTCGCAAAAAGGGTATTCCGGTTGTTAAAAGGGCGCAAATGCTGTCTGAATTAATGAATGGTAAAATCAGTATTGTTGTTAGCGGTACACACGGTAAGACCACTACTACTTCTTTAATCGGCTCTGTTTTACTTGCAGGAGGCCTTGATCCTACGGTAATTGTCGGCGGAGAAGCGAAAGATTTTGGAGGAAACGCTATTTTAGGCAAAGGAAATTATTTTGTTGCTGAGGCGGATGAAAGCGATGGTTCGTTTTTGTTCCTTAACCCCGATTATTCTATAATTACCAATATCGAAGAAGAACATCTGGATTTTTATAAAAACCTGGACACAATTATTGATACCTACGGGAGATTCATAAATAATACCAGCCGGAAAGGGATTTTATTCTGGCATAAGGCAGATGAAAATATAGGAAGATGCCTTGCTAAGATTAAAAGAAGAAACGTTAGTTTTGGATTTTCAGATTTGGCTGATTTATGTGCTAAGAATATTGAAATGAAGGGATTTAGTTCAAGCTTTAACTGTAGTTATAGAAAGAAAATTTTGGGCAGGGTAACGGTTAATCTGCCATTCAGCCATAATATCTTAAACGCCCTGGCTGCTATCGGCCCGGGATTGGAATTGGGGATGGATTTTGACAGTATTAACCGGGCCCTCAGCGCTTACCATGGTGTAGACAGAAGATTCCAGGTAAAGTTAAACAGCAGTGAACTTATGGTTATAGATGATTATGCGCATCATCCTACCGAAGTGAAAGCCACGCTTGGGGCTTGCCGGGCCCTGGGTAAAAGAATAATTTGCGTTTTTCAACCGCACCGCTACAGCCGAACCAGGCATTTAGGCAAGCGGTTTGCCGAGGCCCTTTGTTCAGTCGATCATCTTATATTGGCCGAGATCTATCCGGCTGACGAAAAGCCGCTTGCCGGGGTAAGTAGCCGCTGTATCTATGATGAATTGAAAAAAAGAGGCCGGGAAAAAGTCGATTTTGCTGTCAGCAAGGAAGAGGCATTGAAGATGGTGGAAGATATTATCAGGCCGCAGGACCTGGTAGTGGTTATGGGCGCCGGGAATATAAACTATGTTGCCGATAAATTGACGCAGATATATGCCGATAAACAACAAACTGTTAAACTGTCAAATTGAAACTGTGTCGCAATGTAGGGGCTTGATTTATCAAGCCCTCTATGAAGGGTTCGATACCCTTACGGGCACAAGTAAATCGAACCCCTACAATATGTTGTATATGATTATTCGAAAAATGAATTGCGATACAGCCTGATTGCTAAATTGTTAGATGAATAAGAGCTTAAAAGACAAGATTAAGAAAACAATCAAAGGCAAAGTTTTATTTGACGAACCAATGAAACTGCATACTTCATTTAAGATAGGCGGGCCGGCTGAGGCCTGGGTTGAGCCCGAGGATTTGGATAGCCTTACCAGGCTGATCGGAATTATCGATGCCGAAAAAATTTCCCGGCTTACTATCGGCGCAGGCAGTAATATATTAGTCAGAGATGAAGGTTTTAGGGGAATAGTAATTAGTTTATCATCGGACTATTTTAAAACGGTAAATACTGAAAATTGCCGCATAAAAGCGTCGGCAGGCTTAAAAACCGCAAAGTTTCTCAAGGTTATGGCTGAGAGGGGGCTTTGGGGTTTGGAATTTATGAGCGCTATTCCGGGCACTGTCGGCGGAGCAGTAATGATGAATGCCGGCGCAAAAGGTAAAACCATTGCTGATTTAATCAACCGGGTTGAGGTAATGGATGAAACAGGCAGGATATTCAGATTAGAAAAAAGAAAAATCAATTTTGGCTACCGGTTTTCAGGACTTGACGGTTATATTATTTTAAATGCATATTTTAATCTCAAGAAAAGGCCGCGGGATCTAATTAACAAAGATATCAATAGATATGCCCGGAGCAAAAAAGATTCCCAGGAATTGGATTTGCCAAACGCCGGTTCGATATTTAAAAATCCTTCCGCTATTTCTTATACCAGCGCAAAACTGATAGAGCTTTCAGGATTAAAAGGTAAAAACATGGGAGATGCCCAGGTTTCACTCAAACACGCTAACTTTATCGTTAATTTAAACAAGGCCCGGGCTAAGGATGTAATAGGGCTTATCAGATTAATCCGGACCAGGGTGAAAATGGACCACGGAATTAATCTGGAGTTAGAAATAAAGATTGTTTAAAGGCAGGGTTGCAGCTGAACGGAAAAGTGAAAACTAAACTTAGAAGAAAAATAGGCGTGTTAATGGGCGGGGCGTCCAGCGAGAGAGAGGTATCTCTTCAGTCAGGACGCGCTGTTTACGAAGCGCTTAAAAAAGGCGGTTGGAATGTTGCGGCCCTTGATATTGTTTCGGAAAAATTAGCTGCCAACCAGATTAAAAAGGCGGAAATAGATGTGGCATTTATTGCTTTACACGGGAGGTTTGGGGAAGATGGAAGGGTGCAGGCATTATTAGAGTTTCTGGCTATACCGTATACCGGTTCAGGCATTAGAGCCAGCCGGTTGGCAATGGATAAAATTGCCTCAAGAGAGGTTCTTTCCAGCAGCGGCATAACTGTGCCCCGGTATACAGCCTTAAAGGGGATACGCGGCTGTCAGGAATTATCAAAGATGACATTTCCTTTGGTAATAAAGCCTTCTTCTCATGGTTCGAGCATAGGGTTGTCAATAATTGAAGATAAAAAAGATCTTTCCCCGGCCATAGATAAAGCAGGTAAATACGACAATACTATAATAATTGAGGAATATATTGCCGGTAAAGAAATTACGGTAGGCATACTGGACCAGCAGCCTCTGCCGCTGATATGGTTAATACCCGGTAATAGATTTTATGATTATCAAGCCAAATATCAGAAAGGAAAGACTCTTCACATTATTCCTGCGCTGCTGGACGAAGATGTTTATCTTAAAGCCCAGGCCGCAGCACTGCAAGCGCATCAGGTGTTGAATTGCCAGGGTTTTTCCAGAGTAGATATGATCATTGATAACAATAGTAATCCGGTAGTATTAGAGGTCAACACCATTCCCGGATTTACTTCTACTTCACTGTTGCCCTTAGCAGCCGGCGCGGAAGGATATGGCCTTGGAGAACTTTGCGGAAAATTAGTCAAGATGGCGTTAGTTTATGAAAAAAAGAAAAAAAAGAAATAGAAAAATAAAAAAGATAAATAAAAAAAACAGGCCCGATGGAAAGAAGCGCTATGCCCTTTATCTCCAGACGGGCAGAAAGTATATCAAAGGGGTCTCTCTCTTATTGATACCATTGGGACTTATCGCGGTTTTAGGGGTATATAGCTATTATTTTTTATGCACCTCTCCTGTTTTTTATCTTAACCAAATAAAAGTGAAGACTAACGGTAGAATGGATGAGGCGGCGGTAAAGCGCTATGCCGGATTGAACGATAAAACAAGGATTTTTAAACTGCGGCCTGATAGTATTTCCCGGAAATTGCAGAGCCTGCCGCAGGTTAAAAGGGCC
>JAYEPI010000009.1:0-5621 GCA_034723835.1 Candidatus Omnitrophota bacterium
AAAAAGGGCCTATGGTTTCTAATTGGATTTTTTCTGGTATTTATAAATTAGGGTCACCAAGAATACCGGGCGAAGATAGGTATTTTTGGGCTGATGAAAAATGCAATGGTTGCGGTATTTGCCAGGAGGTTTGTCCGGTAAACAATATTAAGCTTTCCAGCGGGAAACCTGTCTGGCTCCATAAATGCGAACAATGCCTTGCCTGTCTGCAGTGGTGTCCTCAAGAGGCGATTCAATACAAAAAAAGCACCTTGGGCAGAAAGCGTTACCGAAATCCGGATATTAAGATAGAAGACATTATCAGGTCAAAATAGAAATAACAAGGGATGGAGAGTTAACATATGAGCTGTAAGGAGGGACTGTTAAAGGGAATTAGCCCTAACATAGTTTTATTAGGTATTGTTAGTTTCTTAAACGACGTCAGCAGCGAGATGGTAATGCCGATTCTGCCGATGTTTATCACAACACTGGGAGGCACGGGTTTAATTGTTGGATTGGTCGCAGGCTTCAGAGACAGCATCTCAAGTATTTTAAAGGTTTTTTCCGGATACTGGTCTGACAAAGCAGGAAAGAGAAAGATATTCGTTACTTACGGATATTTAGCTTCAGCAGCTTTTAAGATGTTGTTATCCTTTTCGAAAGTATGGCAGCATATATTAATTTTTACCGGTTTTGAGAGAGTAGGTAAAGGATTAAGGACAGCACCCCGGGACGCTATTATCGCTGATTCTATGCCCGGGCAAAGAGGCAGGGGTTTTGGAATACACAGGGCATTTGATACTGCCGGCGCAATTTTAGGCTCGGTCGTTGTCTTTATTTTATTCTGGTCTTTCAGGTTTAATTTTAAAACAATCATATTTATTGCCGCATTCCTTGCGTTTTTTTCTTTAATCCCTCTATATTTTGTAAAAGAACAAAACAGAAATCCACAGGATATAACGCTGCAGTTAGGTTTAAAGAATTTACCAAGGTCTCTTAGATTGTTTATGCTTATTTGCGGCACATTTGCCCTGGCCAATTTCAGCTATATGTTTTTCATTCTTAAAGCCCGGCAAATTTTTACCGGCAGGCTGTCAGTCGGGGCGCCTATTGGCCTATATATTTTATTTAATATTTTTTATGCCTTGTTTGCCGTTCCTTTTGGAAATCTTTCTGACAAAATAGGCAGGAGAAAAGTTCTTATTTTGGGCTATTCGCTTTTTTCGATGTTATCCCTTGGATTTGCCTTCTTTAAGTCGTTGATAGCGTTTATAATTTTATTTGCTCTTTATGGCCTGGTATATGCGATGATTGAGGGAAACCAGAGGGCGTATGTCGCTGATTTATCATCAGGGAGCCTGAGGGCAACAGCTTTAGGCGCTTTCCATACAATAATAGGTTTAACTACGCTGCCTGCCAGCTTAATAGCCGGTTTTTTATGGCAGGTTATTGCCCCGGCGTCAGCTTTTATTTATGGGGCTGTGGTCGCTGTTATTCCGGTTGGTTTATTTTTTATTTTCAGAAATGATTTTGAAGAAAAAAGGGTTTTTTCCCGAACTTGATGTAAAAAATGTTAGGATACCTGATTTTATTATTTACCTTGATTCCGGTTATCGAGCTGATGCTTTTGATCAGGGTTGGGCAGTATATCGGCGCAGGTTATACAGTGGCAATAGTTATTTTTACCGGGGTAGCCGGCGCATATCTAGCCAAGATGCAGGGTCTGCTTACGTTGCGCAGGATTGAACAGGACGTAAATCAAGGGATTATGCCGGCTGATAAGTTATTTGACGGTGTTTTAATCCTATGCAGCGGCATACTGCTTTTGACCCCGGGATTTCTTACTGATATAATCGGCTTTATAGGGCTTCTTCCCTTGACGCGAAATTGGTTTAAGCAGTGGCTGCGGCGAAAGATAGAAGACATAATTAGCCAGGGCAAGGTTATTACAATTAGTTCGTTTAAAAATAGGGACAGTGGCCATTTTTAGAAGAATAAAACCAGAGAAAAATGGCCGCTGTCCCTATTTTCCTATTTTCACTTGACAAGGTATTTTTTTTAGGGTATTATTTAAGAGTCTTAACTATTAATTATCTTAACTATTGGGTAAGTTAACCAATAAGTTCATTAACTAATATCTGAGAGGGATAGATGAAAAAAGTAAATAATAAGGAAATAGACAGCTTCTATAAAGAAATGGCTAAGCTTATGCCAAAATTAATGCGGCAGTTTTTGAAAAAGGGGCCCAGTGCGCTGGCCCGCGGCAACATAAGTATGCCTCATGTATTTATCTTGGGGATGTTGAATGAAAGGGGTTCTTGTAATATGAGCGAAATAGCCGGGGAGTTATCGATTACCACCAGCGCAGTAACCGGCCTTGTTGATAGAATGCTTAACTTAGGATTGCTCGAGCGGATACGAGGGGAAAAAGACCGGCGAATAGTCAGGGTAAAGGCGACAAAAAAAGGAAACGATACTATTAACAGAATAATAAGCCAGAGGCGCGAAATGATGATGAAGGTATTCAGCCAAATAGACAAGCAGGACCGGGAAAAATATCTGGAGATTCTACGGAAAATATATCTGGCTTTAGAAAAAACATAAAGAGAACTCTGAAAAAGTTTATTTTTTAAAGGTCTCTGATAGAACCTTTAAAGGTTTTTCAGAGACTTCAAAAAAGAAAAAATGAGAAATAAATACATTACCTTATTAGCGATTATATTTTTCTGTCTTCAGATATTACTGGTAAATGGTGTTGTTTATCCTGCCGGGGCGCAGGATGACAGGTCTTTGCCCTCAGGGCAGAGGGGCCTTTCGCTTGAAGAATGCATTAAACTTGCTGTTAATAATAGTTTTGAAGTGAAGTTGGCCCGTTTGGATTTTTTGATTGCCGAGACAGACCTCAGCGCTGCCGAGGCAATATTTGATACTATTCTATTAGCCAATACCGCTTATTCGAACAGTAATCTGGATCAATTATCCATTGCCAGCGCAAGCGAAGCAGAAACAACTACTTATTCAGCCGGGGTTTCAAAAAAAATCCCTTTAGGCACCGAACTTGCGTTGTCATTTTCTAATACTAAAACAGATAGTAATTCTGCTTATACTTTAGTCAATCCAGCCCATACCGCCGAAATAACCCTGGAATTACGTCAGCCCTTAGCCAGGAATGTCTTTGGCTATGTTGACCGGCGCAGTATTTCCCTAACGGGCTTAGCTGTTCAAAATGCGGATTTAGACAGCAAAGAAAGAATCGAATCACTTTTTGCCGAGGTTGAGGAGGCTTACTGGGAATGGGTTTTTTCTAAAAGGGCTTTAGAAATTTATCAAGGCATTTTAGAAAAGGCCCGGGATTTATACCGGACAAGCGCCAAAAATTATGACACAGGGTTAATAGAAAAAGGTGACTTATTGGCTTCAGAGGCGAATGTTCTGATCAGGGAAAAGGATGTTTCATTGGCGGATAATCGATACAGGCGCGCAGAGGAAAACATTAAACTGCTGATGAATATAGATACTGCCTGTCGGATTTATCCGAAGGAAAATCTGCAATATGTAAAGAAAGAAATTAATTTAACGGATTGTTTGCAGAAAGCTTTCCAAAAGAGGCGGGATTACCTTCAGGCCAAAAGAAGCTTAGAAATGCAGGATATTGTTTTAGAGACCAAGGCAAATGAACGCTGGCCGGAGATCGATCTTGTGGCAAGTATGGCCGCAAACGGGATAAACTCAAAATTTAATAAAGCCGTAAACAGGATGGTAAATAAGAATAACAAAGAGTATTTCGCGGGCCTGGAAGTTTCAATGCCGATTGAAAATAATCTGGCCCGGAGTGAGTTTGAGAAGGCTGCGCACGGCAGGCAGGAAGCAATTATAGGGGTAAAAAGTATAGAACGGGCCATTATCACAGAGGTAGGCAATGGGTTTCGCAACTACGTTACTTATCAGGCCAATCTTGATAGGCTTAAGGAGGCTGTTAACTTGCAGAGGGAAAAACTTAAGCAAGAAGAAAAACGGTTTAAATACGGAAGATCCAACACAAAAAGGCTTATTGACTATCAACAGGATTATCTGAGCGCAGAGTTGCAGTTGGCTATAGATATACTTGCTTATAAAGTGGCGGCGGTTAATCTTGAAAAGACCTTAAACATTATCCTTGAAAAATATGAGGTGCTTCTATGAGTTTACCGCGGTTTAGCGTTAATCAATCTCTATTTATAAATCTGATATCCGCTGTTCTTATAATTATCGGCTTGGTTTCCCTGTTTGGGATGAGCAGGGAAATACAGCCGAATGTCTCATTTGATATTCTCCACATCACAACCTCATATCCGGGCTCTACCCCGGCGGATGTTGAAAAACTTATTACCGTACCGATAGAAAAAGAGCTTAAGCAGGTTGACGGTATAAAAGAAATAGGCTCAGCCTCAGGAGCGGGGCTTTCCAGCATTTATGTAGAAATAGATCCTGATGAATCTGGCAAACAAAAACAAAAGATTATGAGGGACGTTCGCAATGCAGTTGACAGGGTAAAAGGCTTGCCGCGTGACGTTGATGATCCTCTGGTAACCGAGGTGGAAATTAAGCAATATCCGGTAATAGAGGTTTCGCTATCCGGCGAGATGACAGAACGCCAATTGCAAAGATATGCCGACAGGCTTGAGGACATACTTGAAGATATAAACGGCGTTGCCCGCATAAGAAAGTCCGGCTATCGGGAAAGAGAAATTCAGATCCTGGTTGATCCGGATAAACTGGGCGAATACTATGTCTCGATAGATGAAATAGAGGATGCCCTTGCTAGCCGCAATATCAGCCTGCCGGCGGGGAAGCTGAACACCGAAACAACCGAATACAGCATCAGGACCGCGGAAGAGTTTTTGACCACACAAGAGATTGAAGATGTGATTATCCGGGCTAATGATGCGGGTAATTGCTTAAGGATAAAGGATGTTGCCTGCGTTTCGGATACGTTTAAAGACGAGGACATAATAAATAAAACCCTTGGCACCCGCTCGATTAATCTTATTGTGCTTAAAAAAGAATCCGGGGATGCTATAACGATAGTTAAGGAAGTGAGGCAAAAATCTAAGGGTTATCTTGAAAAACAGACGGATAAACTGCGGATATCATATGTTAATGATTATTCGTTTTATGTTCAAAGGCGGCTTAGTGTCTTAGGAAACAACGGCTGGGCCAGTATATTTGTAGTCTTAGGGGTATTGCTTATATTTTTGCAAAAAAGGATTGCGTTTATTACTTTTTTAGGGGTACCGATAGCTTTTTTTGCCACGTTTATCGTTATGAGTGCTATGGGCCTGACCATAAATCTTATTACCATGTTTGCCTTGATTGTGGTTTTAGGTATGCTGGTTGATGACGGCATTATTGTGGCGGAAAATGTTTACAGGCATATGGAGGAAGGAATGCCGCCGCGCCTGGCAGCTGTTAAGGGAACAGAAGAGGTTATGGGTCCGGTTATAACGGCTATAGTTACGACAATCGCCGCATTTGCGCCTTTATTATTTATGAGCGGCCTTATCGGTAAATTCATCAAATATATCCCGATAGTCTTAATTACCGCGCTTGCCGCCTCATTGGTAGAGGCGCTTGTTATTTTGCCGTCACATCTGGCGGATTTT
>JAYEPI010000010.1:0-5440 GCA_034723835.1 Candidatus Omnitrophota bacterium
CCTATCTAAAATGCAGCTTTTGGGAGAATTAATATAGTTAATCTTTTTGTCAGGGTATTTTTCTTTCAGGGTTTTTTCCACTGTTGTAAAAAATTTACCAAATTGAGTGCCGAATTTTTTACCCCCGTAAACCCTTTCGTCTTTATTGTAAACCTCTATTTTTTCGTTCCAATACTTAAAAGGAAAAAATAGCATTATTGTTATCTGTTTATCGTTTATCTCGGGAAGTTTTCCATTTAAAGCGTTTTGATAATTAATGGTTTTCAGGTTTAAATTTCCTTTGGCGTCCAGTTTTTTCGTATGCTGGATAAGACGCTTGAGTGAAAAATCTAACCCGCCTTTTTTATTTTTTTCATCGCCGATAACCAAAAGGGTCTTTTTCATCTTTAACAAACATCCAGGGCTATAACCGCCTGCTTTATATAAGATGGCAGCTTGGCAATTGAGGTAGAGGCAATTTTAAGCAGAATGGATAAGACCTGCCGGCTATATCTTTTTGCGCTGGATATAGGGGCAAGCCCGGGATAGCCAAAAATACTTAAGTGGGTTATGCCGTTTATAATATAGGTTGGTTTGTCGAGTAATGTCGGCCGGCAGGTCTCGATCGGGTTAGGATAATCCACCGATAAATCTAACACTATCCCTGCCTTATTCATAAGAAAAAGCATATCCCCGGTAATAAGGTATTGTTTTTTATCTCTTTTTTCTTTAGACCAGCAAATCGCATTTACCACTATGTCTTTATTTTTTATAAAGTGCTTGATGTGTTTATACTCCGATTTTCTCAATATCTTTACTTTTGAACCAAGACTGAAGGCTATTTTTAAAGCGCCGCTGGCAATTTCTCCGTAACCTACGACTAATACGTTACATTCAGACGGGATTTTTTTAGCCAGATGAAAGGCCATTAACATTCCCTGTTCTCCGGCCATATCCGTGCAATGAATCAGGCGTTGGCCGGCGCTGTTTTTTATAAGTTCCATAGCTATAGCCAGGCAATTTCTTTCTTTTAGCATTTTTATATATTGGGGGTTTTGTTCGGCGTGCAGCATAGAGAATAAAATGTTATTTTCTAACATCCTAAATTCCCCCGAAAGCGGGGGTTTTAGCTTAACCACTATGTCCTGTTGAAAAATCTTTTTCCTATTTTCCGTAATTACTGCTCCGCTTTTTTTATATTCTTCATCGCTTATATAAATCCTCGAGCCCAGTCCTTTTTCTACTAAGACCCGGTGGCCGGCATTGACTGTTCTCTTGACTTCGTCTGGCAGGAGAATGGCTCTTAATTCTTTGCCTTTGGCTGCTGTCTCTTTAGGTATTCCGATATTCATTGCTCCTCCTTAGTTTCTCAATGGATATTTTAATTCCAGCGCTTATAACCCCATTCCCATTATTCGGGGTATTTATGGATATAGTTCTCGATAATCCTGGTCGGTTTTTCGGAATAGTAATCTTTAAATGGTATCTTAGCAAATATGCCGGGATATTTATTCATAGTCAGATTATAATCTATTTTAAGTAACTGGTCAATATTTAAGTGTTGATACGGTTAGAAACGGAGAAAAACAAGGATAGACATTAGATATTCAATACTCAGTTTGGCGCCTGAGCTCTAAGGTCTGGACCGGGAATGAGTGAAAAGAATAAGGCCCGGTTGTAGATGCCGGGCATTATTTTGTCTTTTGGGTTATATTTTTACTACATTTACAGCTTGTTCGCCTTTGGGCCCGTTTTCGATTTCAAACTCTACTTCTTGGCCTTCATCCAACGATTTATAGCCTTCACCCTGGATTGCGCTGTGATGCACAAATACATCATTGCCTGATTCAGGAGTAATAAATCCATAACCTTTCTGGTTGCTGAACCACTTAACTTTTCCTTTTGGCATTACTTAACTATCCTCCTTTCCCTTAGATTGCAGCAGATAACTTCGGGTAAGAAAAAAACCGTAAGGCAAGTACTTCTTTACCTTACGGCTCAAGATTCCTACTGCCCTACCTGCTACTAAACAGCAGTATATATTAATTTTTTACGCCTGTCAACTAAAAATTGCAACACTAAAAATTGCAATACACAGATGATCGCAGATTAAAAGATACAGATGAGCACAGATATTTGAAGACATCTGTGCTCATCTGTGTATTATTATTTATCGGTTATTTAGTTAAATAAAGTGTCTGCGTAGGATAGGCAAATTCAATTCCCTGTTTTTCGAATTCTTCTTTAATGGTAAAATTAATTTTCTGCTGGATATCCATATACTTATTATAGTCCGGGCCGATAACATAATAGACAGTCTCAAATATAAGACTGAAGTCACCGTAAGAGAAAAAATGGGCCCGGTCAAAAACAGCGTCATCCGTGTTTTTTATAATATCTTTGATTATCTCGGGGATCTTTTTTAACATATCAACCGGGGTCTGGTAAGTTACGCCTAATTTAAAAACAACCCTCCTTTTCTGCATTTTTTTATAGTTGCGCACGCGCGAATTAGTAAGGTCGGTGTTGGAGAAAACTAACTGCTCTCCGCCCAGACTGCGTATACGGGTGGTTTTGATGCCGACATGCTCAACAGTTCCTAAACAATCTCCTAAAATGATGAAATCTCCGATCTCAAATGGACGGTCAAACAGGATAGAAAAATAACTGAACAGGTCTCCCAAAACTGCCTGAGCTGCCAGGGCAACCGCCACACCTCCAATACCCAGGCCGGCAAGCACTGTAGAAATCTTAAACCCCAGGTTATCTAAAAAGAATATCAATGCCAGAGACCATACAATTACCCTGCAGATACTCAATATTCCCTTTAAGCTGCGATCTAAAGATAGGTTTTTCCTCGTGCTTAGCCAGTAAGTTTTAATTCCGTAATTAATGGATTCTAACGCCAGCCGGGCTACAACCACTGTTAAGACCCCTATCCCCAGAATATTTATTGTCCTGCTTAACAGGGGTGCTAGAGTCAGGATATTTACGCTTGAATAAAAAACACCGAAATAAAGGGCAGGTAAAACTATTTTTTCAATAAGGCCGATTAAAAAGTCATCAATGGTAGTTGTGGTTTTTTGCGCCCATTTTTTAAGATGCTTTATCAAAGAATAAATAATCAGTTTTATAACCAATGCACCCAAGATAAACAGCAAAATGCAAATTAAATAATCTAAAATCCTGTTTCCTAAAAATATCTGCTCGGTAATATACTTAATCATTTTTTAACCCCCGTATAATTTAGTGCTGTTGCAAAATGAACAATTTGTCATTGTCCGGCTTGACCGGACAATCCAGAAACATTGATTTTATTAGATTCCATCCTCTTTAATTTGCCTTTTAACTTGTGCCCGTAAGGGTATTATATAAATCCTATATTAATACCTGTTGTCAATATTGTAAAGGATTTTCTAGGGACAGGTTTGGGATTAAGTGGGGGACAGGTTTGGGATTGTCGCGAGAACCGTCCCCAAAAGCACCCAAAAGCAAAAAAAACACTTGGCAAATCGATAATAATACTGTATATTTTACAATAATGGATAAGAAAATAATACCTAACCAACAAATTGCCGAATTCGGTTCCTGGAGATCTCCGATTACCTCGGAGTTGATTGTCAAAGAAACTATCGGGTTGAGCGAACTTAAGCTTGAAAAAGATGATATCTACTGGATTGAACTGCGGCCTTCCGAAGGCGCCAGGAATGTTATCGTCCGCCTATCCCCGGATGGAAAACTAACCGATTTAACCCCGCTGCCATTTAATGCGCGCACGCGGGTCCATGAATACGGCGGCGGGGCATTTGTTGTTAAAGACAGGATTGTCTATTTTTCCAATTTTAGCGACCAGCGTATTTATCGGCAGTATCCGGATTCTCAACCCCGGCCAATTACACCTGATAAGGGTTTTTATTATGCGGACGGGGTTATTGATTCTTTTCGGAATCGGATGATTTGCGTGCGTGAAGACCATTCTAATCCCCGGAAAGGCGTAGTAAATGGCTTAGTAAGCCTTGAGTTGGATAAAACAGGCCCGGGTGAGGTAATTGCCTTTGGCAAAGATTTTTATTCGTCCCCGGCCATTAGTCCGGATGGCTTGAGTCTTTGCTGGCTTAGCTGGAATCATCCCAATATGCCCTGGGATGGTACTGAGCTCTGGGTAGGTAAACTAAAAGATAACGGCACAGTTGAGTCTGCTCAACGAATCGCCGGTGGCCCGGCAGAGTCGATTTTTCAACCCCAGTGGTCGCCGGACAATGTCCTTTATTTTGTGTCTGATAAAACAGGATGGTGGAATCTCTATTGCCGGGAAAATAACTCAAATAAGGCGTTGTTTGAAATGCAGGCCGAGTTTGGTAAACCCCAATGGATTTTTGGAATGGCCACTTATGCATTCCAGTCAGAAAAACGCATTATCTGCGCTTATACCAGACGGGGTAGGTGGCATTTAGCGGCTCTTGATACCCTAACCAATAAACTTAGCACAATCAAAACCCCTTATACACAAATCTCGCAGGTTAAAATACTGCCGGGAAAGATTGTTTTTATTGCCGGTTCTCCTGTAGAACCGGCCTCAGTTGTCCGGCTTGACCTTAATTCGTATAATATTGAGGTCTTGCGCCGCTCAACCACAATTCGTATAGAGCAGGGATATCTCTCTATTCCTGAAGAAATAGAATTTCCCACCGGGAAAAACCTCAAGGCCCACGCGTTTTTTTATAAACCCCGAAATCAGGATTATCACGGGCCTGATAATAAACTTCCCCCCCTTATTGTAAAGAGCCACGGGGGGCCGACCGCAGCTGCCTCGACAGCGCTATCTTTAGAAATTCAATATTGGACTAGCCGGGGATTTGCTATTGTTGATGTGAACTACCAGGGCAGCACTGGCTATGGCCGGTTATACCGGCAGCGCCTGAATGGACAATGGGGCGTGGTTGATGTAGACGATTGTTTAAATGTCAGCCGCTATCTTGTAAACAAAAAAGAGGTTGATAAAGACCGGTTGGCAATAAAAGGGGGTAGTGCCGGCGGATATACAACACTTTGCGCATTGACATTTCACGATTTATTTAAGGCCGGGGCGAGCTATTACGGGATTAGTGACCTTGAGATGCTGGTAAAAGATACCCATAAATTTGAGTCCCGTTATCTTGACCGGCTGCTTGGGCCTTATCCTCAAAAGCGCCATATCTATTATCAACGTTCGCCGATTCATTTTATTGACCGGCTTTCTTGTCCCTTGATTATTTTCCAGGGGCTTGAGGATAAGATAGTGCCGCCTAATCAGGCAGAATTGATTTATCAGGCGCTTTTGAAAAAAGGTGTGCCGGTTGCCTATCTTGCGTTTAAGGGAGAACAGCACGGCTTCAGGCACTCGGAAAATATCAAGCGCAGTCTTGACGCAGAGCTGTATTTTTACTCAAAAATCTTTGGCTTTACTACGGCAGATTCCCTT
>JAYEPI010000011.1:0-5358 GCA_034723835.1 Candidatus Omnitrophota bacterium
GAAGTAAACTCCATTGAGGTTAACGCGCTATATTTTAAAGGAATATGCGCCCAAATATAAAAAGTTGCTTTAGGCCTCTCTACCTTCCAGCCAACTTTCTGCAACCCCTCAACCAGCACATTCCTCCTGCGTTGATACATTCCGACTGTTTGTTTAATACAATCCCGGGGTCCGGTTAACGCCTTTATCGCAGCCCATTGTATAGCCTGAAATATACCAAAGTCTATATAACTTTTGGTCTTAGCTAACACCTTTAAGATGTCGGCATTACCTACACAATAACCAATCCGCCAGCCAGCCATGTTATAGGTCTTAGAGAGTGTATGAAATTCGATCCCTAACTTCTTTGCCCCTTTAACCTGAAGCATACTGGGGGCTTTATACCCTTCAAAGACTATGTCGGAATATGCCAAATCGTGGCCGATAATAATATTTTTAGCGCGCGCCCAATCAACTACCTCTTTAAAAAACCCTAAATCAACAACCGCGGTAGTCGGATTATGAGGATAACTTAAAAACAGAAGCTTACTCATTCTGACTATTTCCTTACCCAGCGCCTTTAAATTCGGCTTAAACCCATTTTCTTTCTTCAACGGAACATTATAGAGAATACCGCCAGCCATAATTACACCGTTAAAATGAACCGGATAGGCCGGAGACGGCACCAGGGCAATATCATCATTATTAAGAAAAGAAAGTGACAGATGAGCTATACCTTCTTTTGAGCCGATTAATGGCAAGACTTCGCTTTCGGGATTTAAATCTACGTTAAACTCCTCTTTATACCGGTTGGCAATAGCTTCCCTTAATTTTTTCTCCACTTGATCATCAAAACGGGAATAGCGGTGAGTACTTTTCATCTTAGCCGCCCGGCAAAGCTCTTCAACAATATAATCCGGTGTGCCCTGGTCAGGATTCCCCATCCCTAAGTCAATAACATCTATTCCCCGCGCCTTTACCTCACGTTTCAGGTTATCAATAACGGTAAATAAATAAGGAGGCAACCGTTTCAATCTATTTGCTTCATGAATCATCTTTATCTCTCCTGCTCAAAAAGTTTATGTTCTACAAAATGGGCTATTTTCTCTTTATCCTTCTTGTCCAGATTGGTAAAGAATACAGCTGTATTATAAAGGATTTCATCCCGTTCAGCAACCTTTTGGATCCTGACCACAACTCCCTCGCAGTCAATTTTATCAAAATTGCCGCTTTTTTTGCCGGCAAGAGAAGGCAAAAGCAAGGCAATTACTACCTTGCTCATTAATTGGACCGAACACCTTATCTGGCAATGAATTCCGGAACAACTTATATTCCGCACCTTACTCTCAACAACTGCACCGGTCTCAATCTTGAGGCTAAGATCTGCCCTTGCCCGGGGATATTCTCTTCTTTCCATTTCATCCGACATATTTTTTTTACATCTTTTTGGGGGCTGTAATGCCCAAGAGGGTTAAACAATTCTTTAAAACGATCCTTACGCAATCAACAAGAAGCAGCCTGGCTAGAGTTAAACGATTATCTTCAGTAACCACGCGGTATTTGGTATAAAAGTTATGAAAGCTTTTTGCCAGGGTGCGCGCATAAACCGTGATTTGCTGCGGTTCAAGAAATCTTGCGCTGCTGCAAACAACCTGCGAATAAGACCTCAATACCTTTATTATACGGATTTCTTCCGGTTTATCAAGTAAAAACGGATTAATCCTTGTATGTATCCCGCGCCGGGAAAACCGGATAATGCTGCAAATCCGGGCATAGGCATATTGGATATAATATACCGGATTATCGTCTGATTCCTTGCGGGCTAAGTCCAGGTCAAAATCGAAATGCGAATCTTTCTTTCTCATTAAAAAGAAAAAACGGCTTACATCGACGCCCACTTCTTCTACAATCTGCCTAAGGGTAATAAACTCTCCTGTTCTCGTGGACATCGCAAGCGCTTTCCCGTGGTCATACAACGTAACCAGCTGGACAATAACCGCCGAGAGGATATCTTTAGGGTATCCCAACGCCTGGATAGCCGCCTTTAGCCGGGGAATGTATCCATGATGATCCGGACCCCAGATATCAATAACTTTCTTAAAACCGCGCCTGAATTTGTCCTGATGATATGCTATATCCGGGGTAATATAGGTAAAATTGCCGTCATTTTTTATAAGAACACGATCTTTATCATCGCCAAAACGCATTGATCTAAGCCAGGTAGCCCCGTCTTTCTCGTAGAGATAGTCTTTTTTTCTTAATGCTTCAAGCGTCTTCTTGACCTTATCTGTCCTGCTGAATGCAGCCTGGGAAAACCATTTATCAAAACTTACTCGGAAAACCTTTAAGTCTTTTTTGATCCCATTAAGAATTGTCCTCAGGGCATATCCTGAAAAGAACTCTAAATCCTTTTTTCCCGAAGAATCAATATATTTAGGGCCATACTTAGCAATAATCTGTTCAGCTATTGTTTTGATATATTGGCCGTTATACCCATTCTCCGGAAAAAAGCATTTTTTCTTAAATATTTCTAAGTATCTGGCCCTTACAGACTCGCCTAAAAGATCAATCTGGGTGCCCTGATCATTAATATAATACTCTTTACTAACCCGGTATCCGTTTGCCTTAAGGACGTTGGCCAGCCCGTCGCCCACCGCTGCCTGGCGTCCATGAGCTATCGTCAAGGGGCCGGTAGGATTAGCGCTGACAAATTCAATCTGAAAACGCCGGCCCCGGCCGATATTTGATTTTCCGTAATTCTTGTTAGATCTTTTTATTTCAAGCAGGGTATTATATAAATATTTTGCGCTTAAAAAAAAATTTATAAACCCCGGAGGTTTGATCTCGATTTTCTTAATCTTATTGGCAAAAAGAGGCGTTTGCCCAAACTTACTCCTGAGCCCGTTAACAATAAGCTCAGCAACCTTTACCGGAGAAATTTTCACCCGGCGGGCAATATCCATAGCAAGATTTGTCGATAGCTCGCCGAATAATTCATTCTTGGGAATTTCCAGCTTTACCTGAACATTAGCCGCCTCACCAGGAAGTAAACCTTTCAATATAAGGTTATTCAGGATTTTATTAACTGAAGTAACTATTTCATCTTCTATCCTCCGGCTCACAGGCTGCTCCTTGGTGCCTTTGACCACAAGTGTTCTAAATCATAAAAAGACCGCATTTGTTTACAAAATATATGAATAATGACATCATTATAGTCGAGTAAAATCCATTTAGCCTCTTCATAACCGGCAATATGCCAAACCCTGATATAAAGATTCTTTAATTTCTCTAATATATTGTCCGCTATAGCCTTAAGCTGTTTATCCGACTGCCCCTCACAAATAATAAAAAAATCAGCAATATTAGAAACCTCTTTCATCTCCATCAAAACAATGCCTTTTGCCTTTTTGTCCTGACAAGCCCGGGCACAAATCAAGGCTTTTTTTCTTGAATCTATATCTTTCATTGTCTTTAGCATTTTCTTATTTAAAAAATAGCACTACTTTGCTTTATTTTGTTAAGCCAAAAAGGCATGCCAACTTCCTCTTATCCGTTTGACATGCCTTTTAAATATAAAAATATATTAAGCTCCGGGTTTTAATATTCTATACATCCCCGTGCCGCAGACTGGACATTTACCTTTCATCGCCGGTCTTCCGTTCTTCATAGTAACTTTTTGAGCGTCCTTCATTTCTCTTTTGCTTTTGCACTTTACACAATATGCTTCCAACTCTCTCACCTCCCTAAATTCGAGATTCTACGGGTTACAAGGTTATATTTTATTATTTCAAGCTAAATTTAGTCTACTATACCCCAGCTCGAAAGTTTTGTCAAGAAAAAACCCCCGTCAATTTTGCCCGGAATCTATAAAAAATCATAGCAGCAGTTATCAACTTCAAACTATCCCCTGCTACAAAAGGCAACACCCCCAGGATAAAGGCCTTTGAAAATCCCAGCCGGATAATCAAGGCCAGCCAGGCCGCTCCTAACAAATAAATAATCAACGAACCAGCGGTCATAGCTAAAATTATCCAG
This sequence comes from Candidatus Omnitrophota bacterium, assembly GCA_034723835.1. GTDB lineage: Bacteria > Omnitrophota > JAUWXU01 > JAUWXU01 > JAUWXU01 > JAYELI01. Next base: position 4,015 of record JAYEPI010000011.1, read on the forward strand.
ATCAAGGCAGGCTCATTTCTCTTGCCGATTATCCATCCTACTGTATAAGCGGCGATTACAAAACCGATCAGATATCCGCCGGTAGGCCCTAAGAGGTAAAAAATACCTCCGCCGGCAGCGGCAAAGATATTCAATCCCATACTCCCCAGGATAATATAAGCAGTCTGGCTTAGAGCGCCCAATTTCCTGCCCAGCATTGCCCCGGAAAGCAAGACAAAAAATGTTTGCAGCGTAACCGGCACGGGTGTAAACGCTAAAGGTATTCTTACATAGGCTCCTAAGAACGTTAAAACAACAAATGCTGCAACACCAATGCCTTTCACCAACCCTTTACTTAAGGGAACCTGCCTGTTGATTATTTCTAAAGCCGGGTTATTTAAATTCATAATGTTATTACAATATCTTTTTTTTTACTAAAAGTCAAATATAATTTGATTATACAGATTTTTATTAGATTACACAGATTAACCGCACCTGTGTAATCTGCTTTTAAAGGCGCTGCTATTTTTATTGAAACATTTCTATCTTTCCGGTATATTGGCCTTGTCAATTAAACCGAACCTGGTAGCATCCAGGCTGCCCCCGGGCTGATTACCCAAGAGAAGATAGGTATCTTCCGGAAGTACAGGATAGGTTTTAACATAAAGTTTGAGCATCTTTATCTTGTTTTCAGGGATTTGATAAAATTTACCCTCGGAATTTTTTAAGGGCTTATTATTAACCATAATCCGGTAACTGTGATTGTTCTTGTTAAGACGCCATTTATCCCCGGGGATTGCCTTTACAATTAAATTAATAAAGGTAAACATCGCTTTTTGGATCCTGCGGTCAAGCTTGTCCTCCGATTATTCAATTTTAAAAATCGAGTTCCTTTTGAGACAATGATAACTTTATTACTTTATAAATCTTGTCAACAAATTCTTCAGCAATCTTTATTGCATCTTTTGCTTCTTTTAGCGAGCAGGGAATTTCAGGTTCGTAGATAAACTTATGCCGTTTTTTGCGCATAAAATCGTAATCATTGATAAGCCTTTTAAATTTATCTCCTAAAACCGTACTGGCAAATTTAATAATAGTTAAATGCTTATTTTTGATTTCGGGACGAAAGCCTTTGTTAAATATTAAAGCCAGGCCTGAATGTAAAAGAGCGTTATAGGAATAAGTATAAGCACATTCTTCATCGTCGGAAAGATTCCTCTTGGCGGTTTTAATATCGGTATAAGCCCGTTTAATAAGATTTCTTATGGCTTTGTAATCGACAGGGCACTTTTTGACAAACCCCTGTTTTAAGAGCTGCTGAACTGACTCTTTATAAATCATTTTCCCTGCCTATAAGCATTATCT
>JAYEPI010000012.1:0-5214 GCA_034723835.1 Candidatus Omnitrophota bacterium
CGGCCGGTACAAAGACCCTCTTAAAATCAACTCCTCACCGTAAGAAAAACTCTCCTTCTTGAATATGTAAGCTAAAACCTTGCCGCAAACCTTAAAAGAAGACTGATTTTTTATAAAATGCTCTACTCTAAAAATAAAACTTGTCCTTTTCCCGGTAACTTTTGAATAACTATTAACTGTGCCTTTTAAAGAGACTAGTTCAGATTTGTAAGGCGTGAGTGTTCCAATATGAGATTTGGGAAGAAGCTGAGAATTTTTCAGGTGGAGAGCGCCGAGAAAAAAGACAACACAGAGAATAAAAACAACAAACCTTATTCTCTTGTTGAAAAAAATAACACTGAGTATCAAACATAAACAGGCGGCTAACCAAAATAAAAGGAAAGAGATTTGAAGATAACTTGCGGTTACTATCCCTAAGCAGAAAAAAATTCCTAACCACACTAACGGCTGTGTCACTCTAAGGTTAAATACTCCTTTATTCTTTCAAATTTTTTATCTGCAATTCCCGGGATTTTTTTGATATCGTCTAATTTGTCAAAATATCCGCTATGTTCGCGATAGTCAATAATCCTTCCTGCCAAGACATGACCAATTCCGGGAAGCTGAACCAATTCTTCCTCCCCGGCTTCATTTATATTCACTCCCTTAGAAAGAATTTCGCTTTTTAGAACAAAATTCTTTTTAGCAGGGCTTATAACCGGAGAATTAGTGTTTCGCTTACCAGTTGAGGCTGATAAGCAAAATTTAGAATTTATCTTCTGAAAATAAATAAGCCCGCACCCCAAAAGAAAGCCTGCTGCCAGAAAAACTATTACCCCTTTTTCGGATTTGGTCAAATTAAACATTTAACAAACTGTATAAAAAATCTTATCTAATTTATTGGCTTAGATATTAAATGGCTACCTTCTTAAAAAAAGAGAAAGTTCTTCTTCTTCAAAGGTTAATAGCACCCTATTGGGCTCTATATCTACTACCTTTGCCCCTTCAACCAGTTCACCTTTTTTTATTATTTGATTATTAATAAAAGCAAGCGGTTCTTCGTTCTCATATATGATCCCGCTTAAAAACAGCTCCGGAGGTTTATGTTCTTTTACAATATCATTTTTAGGTGTTGCTGCCGGATTTTCTGCAGCAGATATTACAGTTTCCTTTTCAACAGGTATTATATTTTTCTTTGCGGGAAGCGGCGCTAAAAAATCTTCGGTTGTTCTTTCGTTTGCAATTAAAGGTTTAGGTGCAATTCTTTTTGTGTCTATGCCGGTCAAAAAGTATCCTATAAGAAAAAAGAAGCCGATTGTTAAAAAACCCGGGATAATCCATATCCGGGGGTTTTTTTTAACAGACAGATTTGTATTAACAATTAGTTTTTTATAAGGCCTTCCCTTTTGCCTGACAGCCTTTTTTAGCGCATCATCTATAATACTCATTGTCGCTTCGCTCCGCACAGATTAGCACAGACTTTCTACTATTTTATCTGTGCTCATCTGTGTTGTTTATAGGCCTTCTATTTCCTCGATACATTTACTTATGATTTCACCGTCAATCTTTTTGGTATCCATAACATATGCGGCTAAAAGCGATTTATCACAAACCATATTGATCAGACGGGGAATTCCTTTTGAATAACCAAATATATTATCCATAGCCTCTCCATTAAAAAATATATTTCCTGCTGAACCGGCAACTTTTAAACGATGAAAAATATATTTCTCGGTTTCCATGCCATCTAAAGAAGCAATATGATAGCGAACGCTGATTCTTTGTTTCAACTGTTTAAGAGAAGGCAGATTAAGCTTATCGCGAAGTTCAGGCTGGCCAACCAGAATAATCTGAAGAAGTTTTTCTTTTTCGGTTTCCAGGTTGGATAACAAACGGATCTGTTCTAACATAGAAGGAGTCAAATTCTGAGACTCATCCACAATTAAAACAACATTACAACCTAAAGATAATTGTTCAATAAGAAATCTGTTTAGCGCATCGAGCAGGGCTTTCTTACTTTTTCCATTCGGTGTTATTGCGAATTCACCCACAATAGCCCTGAGCATCTGGGTGGGGGGTAAATTAGAGTTCAGGATAAGAGCCGTTTTGGTCTTTTTATCTAAACAGCTTAAAAGGGCCCGGCAAAGAGTTGTTTTTCCGGCTCCTATTTCACCGGTAATCTCAATAAACCCCTTTTTCTCCTTTATACCATAAATCAAATGGGAAAAAGCCTCCTGGTGTTTCTTGCTAAAAAAAAGAAACTTGGGGTCAGGGGTTACATTAAATGGTTTTTCCTTTAAGCCAAAAAAATCTCTATACATCTCAGTCTATCCTCTAACCTCTGCCTGCCCTGAACCTTACGCTTGCCCTATACCCCCGTGGTACAGGATGGTTCAGGGTCTTTTGTTTATACTACAATATTTACCAACTTCTTAGGGATAACTATCATTTTTTTGACAGACTTATCTTTTACCCATTCTTTGATTCTTTCATCTTCCAGTACCTCTTTCTTTAGGGCATCCTCCCCGATATTACTGGCGACTTTAAGCCTCTGTCTTAATTTGCCGTTTATCTGGACAATTATAGTTACTTTCTCCATCTTTAAAACCCCCGGATCATACTCCGGCCAGTTTGTTTTAAAAATACCGCCCTTATGGCCCAACCTTTGCCATAACTCCTCAGCTATATGAGGAGCAAAAGGAGAAAGCAAAACTACCACAGCCTCAACAGCCTCCCTAATCGCTTCAGGCTGCAGGCTGCAAGCTTCAGGCTCAATGAGTTTATTTACAGCCTGAAGCTTATATATCTCATTTACCAATTCCATAATAGCGCTGATGGCAGTATTAAAATGGAAGTCGCCTTCCATATCTTCCGTAACTTTTTTTATAGTCTGATGTGTTTTTCGTTTCAATCCCTGAATTTTGGAATTTGGAATTTGGGTTTTATTTGGGATTTGTTCTATCATCCTCCAGATCCTGCTCAAAAACCTGTAAGTGCCTTCTACGCCTTTATCATTCCACTCGGCATCCTTTTCCGGCGGACCGATAAACAGGGTATAAAGTCTTACTGTATCTGCCCCGTAATCAGCAATTAATTTATCCGGGCTGACAACATTGCCCTTTGATTTGGACATCTTGGCGCCATTCTTAATAATCATGCCCTGGGTAAACAATGACTCAAAAGGCTCCTGAAAGCCGACTAACCCCAAGTCACAGAGAACCTTAACAACAAATCGAGAGTAAAGAAGGTGTAAAATCGCATGTTCAACTCCACCGATATACTGATCGACCGGAAGCCAGGTATTAACCAATTTAGAATCAAAGGCCTGCCGGGCATTATGGGGAGTAAGATATCTGAGAAAATACCAGCTGGAATCTACAAATGTATCCATGGTATCTGCTTCGCGGACAGCCTGGCCTTTGCACTCAGGACAGGTAGTATTTAAAAAATCCTTTCCCTTTTTTAACGGAGATTCTCCTCTGGGGTTAAAGTCTATATTTTCAGGCAGCAATACCGGCAATTCGTCTTCTGGAACCGTAACAATTCCGCAAGAACGGCAATAAACAACAGGTATCGGCGCGCCCCAATACCTCTGCCTTGAAACCAGCCAATCTTTTAATCTATAACGCACTGTTTTTTTACCAATATTATTTGCCTCCATATAATCAGCTATTTTTTCCATGCCCTCTTTATTGGTCAAATTATTAAACTCTCCTGAATTGACCATTATACCTTTTTCTATATATGCCTTTTTCATTAAGCCTATCTTGATAGCATCACCGGCATTGTCAATTACCAATTTTATCGGTAAATTATATTTTTTGGCAAATTCAAAATCTCTTTGGTCATGCGCCGGGACAGCCATTACTGCACCGGTACCGTACTCCATTAAAACATAATTGGCTATCCAGAGAGGTATCTGCTCACCGGTCATAGGGTTAATAACATATCTTCCGGTAAAAATGCCTTTTTTTTCTATCTCCAAAGACGAACGTTCAATTTTACTTTGAGACTTAATCTGCTCTGTAAATTTATATACTTTATTTTTAATAACAATATCCTTTACCAATTTTTCAATGCCGGGATGTTCCGGCGCCATTACCATATAAGTAGCTCCGTAAATAGTATCCACCCGGGTAGTAAAACAACTTAATGTTGTTTTACTGTCAACTACCGGAAAATTTATCTGCACGCCCTTACTTTTTCCAATCCAGTTCTTTTGCATTATTTTTACGCGTTCCGGCCAATCCTTTAGCAGCCTTAAATCATCCAACAACCTCTCGGCATAATCGGTAATCTTAAAAAACCACTGTTCCAGTTCTTTTTCCACAATCTTGGTTTCGCATCTTTCGCATTTATCTTCAATTACCTGTTCATTTGCTAAAACAGTTTTACACGACGGACACCAGTTAACCGCAGCCTTTTTTCTATAGCAAAGCCCTTTTTGATATAACTTTAAAAAAAGCCACTGTGTCCACCGATAGTAATCCGGTAAACACGATGTAACTTCTCTATCCCAGTCATAACCCACTCCCCATTCATACATCTGTCTTTTCATGGTGGCTATGTTACGCATGGTAGATTCTTTGGGATGGATATTATTTTTAATAGCGGCATTCTCTGCCGGCAATCCAAATGCATCCCATCCCATGGGTGTTAATACATTAAAATTTTTCATCAGTTTGTATCTAGCCACTACATCACCGATGATATAATTTCTTCCATGGCCAACGTGTAAAGCGGCCGAAGGATAAGGAAACATCATCAGACAGTAATATTTTGGCTTTTTAGACCCGGGGGCCATTCTGAATAACCCGCTTTTCCGCCAATACTTCTGCCACTTTGGTTCAATTTTGTCAAAAGGGTAATTTTTTTTCATCCTGTTTTAACCTTGCCGAAGGACTCGCTAAGTTGCGTGCTTATTTAATAAAAGATTGACAAACTCAAAGAATATACCTATAATTATTTATTATTCGGGGCTGTGGTGAAGCGGGATCACACCACAATGGCATTGTGGTATCACGGGTTCGATTCCCGTCAGCTCCACCAATGAAATTATAATCCCGAAGTTTCGGGATTATCTGATTGAATTGATACCGACAATTTGCCTAACGGCAAGTTGTCGGTATCTCTTATAATAAATTTTAGTTAAGACTTAGCCCCTATAGCTCAGTTGGTAGAGCACGTGACTCTTAATCACGGTGTCCCAGGTTCGAGGCCTGGTGGGGGTACTTA
>JAYEPI010000013.1:0-18466 GCA_034723835.1 Candidatus Omnitrophota bacterium
AATAACAATAATTCATGCCCAGACACGGGTAAGCCAGGTAGCGGCGCATCATGTATCAAGGCTGACCAATGTTCCTTATGTAACAACCTGTCACGGTCTTTACAAGAAAAGGCTTTTTAGAAGTATTTTTCCCTGCTGGGGACAAAAGGTTATTGCCATATCGGAAACGGTAAGAGTACACCTCGTTAATTGCTTTAAGGTTCCGAAAAATAAAGTAAAGTTAATTCATAATGGATTAGATATAGCCGCTTTTTCCAGGCATTACACAGCAGAGGAAAAGAGGGATATCAGACAATGTTATGGTTTGAGGGATAAGGGCAGGGTGGTGGGCAATATTGCCCGGTTAGTTAATGTTAAAGGTCAGTGCTATCTTTTACATGCAGCCAAAGAAATTTTAAAAGTTAGGCCCAAAACCCAATTTCTATTTGTGGGAGATGGCAAAGATAGGCAGAAATTGATTGATTTATCCAGAAAACTTGATATTACCGGCAATGTTTTTTTTATCGGAGCGCTGAAGGAAATAAAGCCTGCTTTGTCAATTATGGATATTTTTGCCTTTCCGGTTATTTGGCAGGAAGGATTTGGAATTTCTGTCTTAGAGGCAATGACAACCGGCCTGCCGGTGATAGCTTCTGATGTGGGCGGTATATATACCCTGGTTAAAAACCAAAAGAACGGTTTGCTGATATCCCCTAAAGATATTCCAAGCTTAATAAATGCGCTTCTTCGGCTTTTAGATGATAAAAAGCTGGCGGTTAAAATGGGTAAAGAAGGAAGACAGCTGGCCGCAAAGAAGTTTTCATTAGATAAGGTAGTTAAAGGGATTACAAACGTCTATAAAGAAGTCGTTCATTAAACTACTATAGTATATATTTGATACACGAATTACCACGAATAAGTTAGGTCATATAGCTCATAGCTCATAGCTCATAGCTGATAGCTGATAGCTGATAGGTAAATGACGATATTTAACGCCATCTATGACCTATGACCTAGTGCGAAGCGAAGCGTAGCCTCCCCGTAGGGGATGAGCTATGACCTATCAGCTATGAGCTATCACCTATCAACATTTGTAGTCAATCTGTTTAATAGTTTAACAATATAAGACAATGCGTATATTAATCTTTGAGGTCAACTGGCGGGGAGATGTGCTTTTTTCTACGCCGGCCATAAGGGCTATTAGAAAAAAATATCCTGATAGCTTTATTACTGCATTAGTGGTTCCTCGTTGCCGTGAGATTTTAGAACAAAATCCGAATATAGATGAAATTGTTATTTATAACGAACATCGGGGACATAGAAGCCTTTTAGGGAAATTAAGCCTTATACGCCAATTACGCAGAAGACAGTTTGACCTGGCATTTATTTTTCACCGCTCTTTTACCAGGGCACTGATGATATATCTGGCCGGGATCCCTGGAAGGATTGGGTATAATATCAAAAGAAGAGGATTTTTATTAACCCAAAAAGTAGAATTACCGCGGGGTAAAATACATAAAGTAGAGTATTTTTTAAATATGGTCCGAAAGGCGGGAATAAAAACTGAGACAAGGTTTTATGAATTCTATATATCCCAGGAAGATAAAAACTGGGCTAGCCGGGCGTTGGACGAAAAAGGCATTAATAACAAGGATTTTTTGGTAATTCTTAATCCTGGCGGTAACTGGAAGCCGAAACGCTGGTTAGTTGATAGGTTTGCTGAACTTGCAGATAAGCTGGTAAAGGTTTATGATGCCAAAATCGTTATAACCGGTGCATCCAAAGATGAACATCTGGCTGAGGCGATAGCAAATTTAGCAAAGGCTGGACTCGTATCTTTTTGCGGAAAAACTGATTTAAAAAGATTAGGGGCATTGTTGGAAAAGGCGAATTTAATAATTTCCGGTGATTCCGGCCCGCTTCATATTGGAGTAGCGCTGGGCGTAAAAGCGATTGCGCTTTTTGGGCCTACTTCTCCCGATACAACCGGACCATACGGGAAAGGCGAATATAGTATTATCTGGAAGGATGTAGGATGTGAGGTTCCTTGCTATAATCTTTCCTGTAATGATTACCGCTGTATGAAGGCGATAACCGCGGAAGACGTGATGCGGGCAATACAGGCTCGTTAGAATAAATTCAAATGACAATTGTATGACAATCGTATGACTGTTATATCCAATTTGTGGTTTGTATATTGTAGTTTAAGTTAGCATTTAGTGTTTCGGATTTAGAATTTATAGGATTATACAATGCTTAAGGATATTAAAAAAATTCTGCTTATCACCCTAAGTAATATTGGTGACGTAGTTTTAACAACGCCGGTAATCAGTGTGTTAAAAAGAGAATTTCCCGGGGCCGGTTTGTCTATTATGGTCGGGCCTAAAGCCAAAGAGCTGTTTGAATCTGTGCCGGGAATAAATTTGATAGCTTATAATAAACGTATTTCCTTGAGGGAAAAGGCAAAATTGGCATTGGGCTTACGCCGGCAGAGATATGACCTGGTAGTTGATTTACGCAATACTGTTTTTCCATTACTGATCGGGGCGCGGTACAGAACTGCTTTTTTGACAAGAAATTCTGAAGCCGGCATTCATGCCCGGGACAAGCACCTTTATAAACTGAAATTTTTGGACATAAATACAGATCAAGCATCTTTTTTTATCTGGGTGGACAAGGATGACCAGTCTTATATAGATAGGTTTATAAATGAGCAAAATATTGCTTCTGATGAAAGATTGGTGGCGATTAGTCCGGGTTCGCGCAGCGATATTAAAAGATGGCTAAAGGAAGGTTTTGCCGAGGTAGGAGACAAACTGGCAGAAGAAAAAGGAATCAGGGTAATAATGACTGGTGGCAAAAATGACCGGGATTTGGTTAAGAAGATAATTGATATGATGAAAAATGTTCCTGTCGATATAAGCGGTCAGACTAACCTGGGACAACTGGCCGGTCTTCTTAAAAGATGCGCACTGCATATTACTAATGATAGCGCTCCGATGCACATAAGCGCTGCCTTAGATATACCCACCTTAGCTATATTTGGCCCGACCGATTGGCGTAAATACGGCCCTAATGGTGATAGACATTTTACTCTTTGGTCTAATTTAAATTGTTCGCCTTGCGAAGTATCCCAGTGTAGATACAACCACGAGTGTATGAAATCTATTACTTCCGGCAAAGTTTATGAGACAGCAAGAAAAATGCTGGGATTAGTTTGACATTTTTAAGAGGACATGTTATAACTTGGAATTGTGGATACTAAAAGGTTAGAAAAAATTATTTCCGGTTTTAATCAAACCAGGATACTGGTTATCGGGGATCTTATGCTTGACGAGTTTATCTGGGGTGAGGTATCTCGTATTTCTCCGGAGGCGCCGGTGCCGGTTGTTAAGGTTAATTCTAAATCATTTATGCCCGGCGGAGCGCTCAATGTAGTCAATAATATCTCTGTGCTGGGAGGAGAGGTTTTTCCCTGCGGGGTAATTGGCCGGGACGAGTGTGGTGAAAAATTAGTCAGGAATTTAAAGAAAAAGGAAATTATCCTTAAAGGTGTGTTTTCTGTTGATCATCGGCCGACTACCTTAAAAACAAGGATTATTGCCCGTCATCAGCAAGTGGTAAGAGTAGATACCGAAGATGAAGCGCCTATAGATGGCGGCCTTTTTGACCGGATTTTAACATTTATCCGGGACAGGATAAGCTCGGTAGATATTATTTTGATCGAAGATTATGGCAAAGGAGTAATTACTTCCCGTTTACTTTTAGAAATTTTGTCTATTGCCCGCAGGCATAAAAAAATAATAACCGTTGACCCCAAAGAAGAACATTTTTCTTATTATGAAGGAGTAACAGTTATTACTCCCAACCATCATGAAGCACAGACAGTAACGGGAATAAAACTGAAAGATGATGGCGCCTTAGAGCGAATGGGTAAAGAATTCTTGGGCAGATTAAAGGTCCAGGCGGTATTAATTACTCTTGGTGAAGAAGGAATGTGCCTATTTGAATCTTCCGGTAATACGATCCATATTCCTACAGTAGCCCGGGAAGTTTTTGATGTCTCCGGAGCGGGCGATACAGTAATTGCTGCATTTAGCCTGGCTTTAGCCAGCGGGGCAACCATGCAGGAAGCAGCAGTCATTTCTAATTATGCAGCTGGAATTGTAGTGGAAAAAGTAGGTATAGCGACGGTAACCCGGCAAGAGTTGCTGGGGAGAATAACTCAAGATATAAAATAGAAAAAAATACATAGAAATTAGAAGAGTCTCTGAAGAAGAGATTCATGGAAATTGGTTGAAATTGATAGAAATTGGAAGAATTTCAAAGAGAGAGCAAATATATGGATATTATCGGTGTAATTCCAGCACGATATGAGTCCTCCCGGTTTCCCGGCAAGGTATTGGCTAATATTTCAGGCCGTACTATGATCCAGTGGGTTTGGGAAGCCGCTAAGAAGGCTCATTTACTGGAAGACTTAATTATAGCCACTGATGATGAAAGGGTGGTTAAAGCAGCAGAGGTTTTCGGAGGCAAAGTTATTTTAACCTCAAAGGGCCATCTTAGCGGCGCAGATAGAATATGCGAACTAGTTAATCCGTTGGATGTTAAAGTAATTGTGAATATCCAGGGTGATGAGCCATTAATTAGACCGGTTATGATTGATGACCTGGCCAGTGTTCTGATCAATGAGCCTTCTATTCAAATGGTTACTTTAAAACATAGGATAGAAGATAAAAACCAGTTAAACGATCCTAATATAGTTAAAGTAGTGACCGACAAAAATAATTTTGCTTTATACTTTTCTCGTTCATCTATCCCTTATTTTTCTAATGCACAACAACCAGCACATAATACATATAAACACATCGGGATGTATGCTTATACTAAGGATTTCTTATTTACTTTTGCTAATCTTATACCGTCTTTTTTAGAAAAAATGGAGTCCCTTGAGCAATTACGCGCCTTGGAGCATGGCTATAGAATAAAGGTTATTGAAACAAAGTATGATTCAATCAGCGTGGATACGCCGCGGGACTTGGAAGAAGTAAGAAAACGGCTGCAATAGCTATTAAACTGCTAAATGGTTAACTTGACCGCCATTTTTAACCGTCATTCTGCGGCTTGACCGCAGAATCCAGAGAAACGATATTTATCTGGAGCCTGTGGTTAAACCACAGGATGACGATAAAGGCATTCGTGTTAATTTGTATATAGCAGAAATAAATAAGAATAAATTGTTAGTTTAACAGCTTAACATATGACCAGAGAAATAAAAGTAGGCAATGTAAAAATAGGCGGAGCTAATCCAATAGTTTTAATTGCGGGTCCTTGTGTTATCGAAAGCAGGCAAAGCGCACTTTCGCACGCTAAGATATTGAAGGATATTACCTCTCGATTAAGTATCCCTTTTATATATAAGTCCAGTTATGATAAGGCTAACCGTACATCCATTGGTTCTTTTCGGGGACCAGGGGTTAAACAGGGAATAAAAATCTTAAAGGAGATAAAAGATAAATTGGATATACCTGTTTTAAGCGATTTACATTGTCAAGATGATATTGCCGAAGTGAAAGGGATTTTAGATGTTATTCAGATACCTGCTTTTCTTTGCCGGCAGACAGACCTTATTATTGCCTGTGCCGGGACTGGTAGTGTAATTAACATCAAAAAGGGACAGTTTATGGCCCCCTGGGATATAAGACATGTTATTGAAAAGATAACCAATTCCGGGGGGAGACAGATACTTATTACTGAACGTGGGGCCAGTTTTGGATATAATAATCTGGTTAGCGATATGCGCTCTCTTGAAATAATGCGGAGGTTTGGCTGGCCGGTGATATATGATGCCGCGCACTCTGTTCAGCTTCCTGGAGGTAAAGGGAGTTCTTCCGGCGGCCAGAGGGAATTTATTTCCGGTCTCGCAAGGGCTGCTGTTGGCATGGGCTGCGATGGGTTGTTTATAGAAGTTCATATTTCTCCCGATGAAGCTTTATGCGATGGCCCGAATATGTTAGAGATGAATAAATTAGAGGACTTATTAAAGCAGGTTAAAAAAATAGATAAAATTGTCAAAGAGAACTCTGAAAAATAATATATTCCACAGATATACTCTGCGCCAAAAATAGATTTTTGGAAATGGAAAATAAAATGAGCATTAAACAGGCAAAAAATGTTTTAAGGATTGAATCCGAAGCTATTTCTTCGCTTATTCCCCGGGTGGGAAAAAATTTTCAGAAGGCAGTTGATATGATCTATGGATGCAAAGGCAGAATAGTGGTTACTGGTATGGGTAAGCCGGGATTGATTGCCAGAAAGATTTCAGCAACATTTGCCTCTATGGGAACTCCCAGTTTATTTCTTCATCCGGCAGAAGCTATTCATGGTGATTTAGGAATGGTAACTAAAGATGATATAGTAATCGCATTTTCAAATAGCGGAGAAACAGAAGAAATTATCAGGCTTATTTCTACCATTAAAAAAATAGGAACTAATCTCATTTCTTTAACCGGGAATTTAACATCAAGTTTGGCAAATAATAGCGAGATAGTCCTGGATACCGCGGTAAAAAAAGAAGCCTGTCCGTTCAATCTTGCTCCCACCGCTTCTACGACAGCTATGTTGGCTATGGGTGATGCGTTGGCAGTAGCAGTTGCCAATAGAAAAAATTTTAAACACGAAGATTATGCCTTTTTTCATCCCGGAGGCGCGCTGGGTAAAAGGCTGCTTCTTAAGGTAGAAGATATTATGCGCACTCATTCACAGAATCCGATAGTAACTGAGGATAGGTTAGTCAGAGAGGTATTGCTGATTATTACCCGGGCCAGGGCAGGTTGTGCCAGTGTGATAGATAATAAAGGACGATTGAGCGGTATATTTACAGATGGAGATCTTCGGCGACATTTAGAAACCGGATCCGATCTTTTGGTTAGGGTGATAAAAGAAGTAATGACCAAAAATCCCGCTGCTATTACAAAAGACAAACTAGCTGCTGAAGCATTTAAGATATTGAAAGAAAAAAAAATAGATGAATTACCGGTTGTTGATAACCGTAACCGGCCTATTGGTCTGATAGATGTTCAGGATTTGTTAAAGGCCGGCCTGGTGTAAGTAGCGGCGGCAGTGTTTACGGAGGGTTAATTTAGCAGCTTTTTGCTCAGCTTCTTTTTTGGTTTTTCCTTTAGCCTTTGCTAGCTGCCGGCCATTAATGTTGACCGCGATAGTAAAGTTTTTTTTATGTTCCAGGCCGCTTTCTGCTATAACTGTATAATGAGGTTGGGATTTTAGTTCTTTCTGGGTATATTGTTGGAGCAGGCCTTTCCAGTTTCTTTCGCCTTTTTTTTGAACCAGAACTTTGACCTCGCTTTTAAGCAAAAAAAGAATAAAAATTGCTGCTTTATTTAGCCCTCCGTCAAGATATATTGCTCCGATAATTGCTTCTAATCCGCTGCCCAATATGGAACTGCGTTTACTGCCGCCGGTTGACCTTTCACCCTTACCAAGTTGAAGAAATTTACCTAATTGTAATTTTGCCGCTTTTTTAGCCAGCATGGGGCCGTTGACCAGACTGGCCCTTAGCTTGGTTAACGCGCCTTCGGAAAGTTCGGGAAAATTTTTAATTAGATATTCGCTTATTACTATTCCCAATACACTATCGCCCAGGAATTCCAGGCGCTCGTTATCCTTGGTGAATTTTGAGGCAGATTCATGGGCAAACGAACGATGGGTTAGTGCCTTAATCAAAAGTTCGGTATTTCTGAACTGATATTGGAATCTCTTTTGGCATTCAGATAACCTGCTTTCCTTTATGGAGGGATTAATCTCTGTCATGCTGTATAGTTTAAACTATTACCGGCCCAATAGTCAAGTCTAAATACACGAATTACCACGAATAAGTTAGGTCATATAGCTCATAGCTGATAGCTGATAGGTGATAGGTAAATGACGATATTTAACGCCACCTAGTGCGTAGCGAAGCGTAGCCTCCCCGTAGGGGATGACCTATGACCTATGACCTATCAGCTATGAGCTATCACCTATCAGCATTTGTGGTCATTCGTATCTTTTCATTTGTGTGTAATCTGTGTTATTAGTGTTATAATATTGACAAAACTTACCTATTGTAGTAAGCTTGTAACACAGATTACACACGAATGTTCACGAATTTGTGGGAATTCGTGTGAAATTCGTGTATATTTGTGTATACGATTTTTATAGGTGAAGGAAGAATGATTGAGCAAAGAGCTAAAAAGATAAAGATGGTTGTGCTTGATGTGGATGGTGTTTTGACCGATGGAAAAATAATCTATAGTGGTTTTGGCATTGAGGTTAAAAATTTTGATGTCAAAGATGGCTTTGGAATACGGCTTTTACACCGAGCTGGAATTAAAACTGCTGTTATTACCGCAAAAAAATCCAGAGCCTTGCTGAAACGGATAAAGGAATTGCAAATAAACAGGTTATATCAAAATGCATTTGATAAGTTAAAGGCATATAATGATATACTAAAAAGATTTGGCCTGATGAATGAAGATATTTGCTATATCGGCGACGATTTACTTGACCTGCCGCTGCTGAAGCGTGTCGGGTTAGCAGTTAGCGTCAAAGACGCAGTTAATGAAGTTAAAGAAATAGCTCATTATGTTACTGAAAAAAAAGGAGGCAAGGGAGCGGTAAGGGAGGTAATTGATATAATTTTAAAGGCGCAGGGAAAATGGGAAAAAGTAACCGTGAGATACCGGAAATAATGAGAAAAATTTTAGGCATAACTCTGATAATAATATTTAGTTTTAATGTTGTTTCTTGCGGCCAAATCAACCGGAAAAGTAAACAGGCAAAGGATACTTCTTTATCTTTGGATTCAGCAAAGGCTGAAGAAGCCATAGAGCAGGAGGTTTCAACATTTTTATTGACGGGTTATACTACCGGCGGAGCAAAAGAATGGGAGGTTAGGGGCGATTCGGCCAAGATATTTACTGCAACCGACGAAGTTGAATTAGACAATATGACGGCCAGTCTCTGGGGCGATGATAGTAGAAGCATGAAATTATCCTCTGATATCGGGACTTTTGACCGCGTAAGCCGGAATGCCCACTTTGAGAAAGATGTTATAGTAACTGATGGAACCGGGGCCAAACTGCAAACCGAGTATTTAGATTGGTATCCTCAGGGTGAAGAAAAAAATAACTCTCAGTTGATTAAGACAGATGCTTATGTCCGGATAGAAAGGGAAAATTTTAAAGCAGAAGGTATTGGACTTTGTTCAAGGCATGAGTTGAGCAAAGTTCAATTAAATGAAAAAGTTAAGGTGAGTATGGGGGGGCCTCAACCAGTCGTTATTACCTGCAGCGGACCATTAGAGTTGGATTATAAATCCAGTATTGCCCAGTTTAGTAAAAATGTTAAGGTTAGCAGCCAGCATGGCGAACTCTTTGCGGATAAAATGGATGTTTTTATAAATAAAGAAGAAAAATCGATAAATAAAATTGTCTGTACAGGCAATGTAAAGATTAAACAGGGAGATAATACTACCTTCAGCCGGAAAGCTGTCTATTTTGCCAAAGAAGGAAAGGTAGTTTTACTTGGTAGCCCCAAATTAGTTATTTATCCAGGCGAAACGGAAGGTGGTTCATTTTTTAATAAAAATTCTAAATAAACTGGTAAATGGTAAACCATAAATTCCAAATTGCAAACAATACCTAATACTAAAACCCTATTGTCATACGGTTGTCATATACTCGCTTCGCCCTGCCACCTTCGGTGGCAAGGCTTCGCTCGTGTCATACAATAGTCATACTATTGTATGGTTTTTATTCTGACAATGGTATGACAATGGTATGACAATTATTTGTGGTTTGTATATTGTGGGTTAGGATTTAATGTTCAAGTTAAAAGACGAGGTTTAAGATGATTCTTTTGGAAACCAAGAATCTGGCCAAATCATATAATGGCAGAAAGGTTGTAAACAATATCAGAATAAGTGTAGGCAAAGGCGAAATAGTCGGCCTCTTAGGCCCTAATGGAGCCGGTAAAACAACGACTTTTCATATGGTTGTCGGTTTAGTTCGGCCGGATAGCGGAGAGATAATTTTTGACTTTAAAGACATAACCAGGTTTCCTATGTACCAGCGGGCCAGGTGCGGAATAGGATACCTTTCCCAGGAGCCGTCTATCTTTCGAAAATTGACTGTGGAAGAAAATATCATGGCTGTTTTGGAAACTTTAAGGTTATCTAGAAGAGAGAGAAAAAAAAGATTATCCAGGCTTCTTAGCGAATTAAAAATAGGCCATTTAGCCCGGAATATGTCTTATACGCTTTCAGGCGGCGAAAGAAGAAGGCTGGAGATAACTCGCGCCTTGGTTAATCGGCCTAGTTTTATTTTATTGGATGAGCCTTTTAGCGGGGTGGATCCTATAGCGGTGCATGAGGTTCAGCAGATAATCGCTGAGTTAAGAACTAAGGGCTTAGGTGTGTTGGTAACTGACCATAGTGTTCGCGAAACCTTGTCGATAACCGATAGGTCATATATAATGTTTGAAGGTAAAATCTTAATTTCCGGTTCATCACAGGAATTATTAGCCAACCCCGAGGCAAGAAAGATTTACCTTGGAGAGCAGTTTACAATGTAGTTGGTTTATAGTATAATAAGCGAACACATAACCCCGAAGTTTCGGGGTTAAATTCAGACAGATAATCCCGAAACTTCGGGATTATGTCTTCATTTAAGGAGGAAGCTCTATAATGAGAATCATGGATTTTTTATGCTCCAAAGCGGTTATGGTAGATTTAAAAGCTATTAATAAGCAAGAAGCAGTAAAAGAACTGGTGGGTTCTTTAATTAAGGCCAAAGAAATTAAAGATAAAGATAGTTTGGTCAAGTCTCTTTTAGACAGAGAAGCCCTGGGTTCTACAGGTATCGGCCAGGGTGTGGCTATACCTCATGCTAAATCGGACGGGGTCAAAAAATTAATATCTGCTTTTGGCCTTTCAAAAAAAGGCGTAAATTTTGACGCGCTTGACGGCGAACCTGTTTATATATTTTTTTTGTTGGTTGCCCCGCTGGATTCTGCCGGACCGCATTTAAAAGCATTAGCCAGGATATCGAGGGTTTTGAAAGATAAAATCTTTTGCACTACTTTAAGGAATGCTAAAGACGAAAAAGAAATTTTGAAAATTATAAAAGAAGAAGATCGCAGAAGAGATTAAAGACAGATAGGTTATGATTAAATTAACGGTAAGAGATTTTTTGAACGAAAACAAAGATAAATTGGATTTAAAATTAATTAATCCAAAAGTAAAGTTAAATAAAAAAATAAAAGTTACTTCTCTTATTCAGCCAGTGTTAATCCTGACCGGCGCCCTTACGGATAAAGGTTATCTTGATAATTCTGATCATTGCGGGGTGCAGGTTTTTGATAATTTGGGAATCTCTTATATTAAAAATCTCTCTAAAAAAGAGAGATTGACATGTTTGCGGCGTTATTTTTCCTGCAATATTTCCTGTATAGTGATTGCCGGCGGACAAAGTTGTCCGGGAGAAATTTTTGAGTTTGCTGCAAAAAAGAACATTGCGGTCATAAAGTCAAAATTCTCTGCCCGCTATTTGATAAATAAGATTGCCTTTTATCTGGAAGAAGAACTTGCCCCGGAGGTTAGTCTTCACGGTACATTTCTTGATGTATATGGCGTAGGGGTTTTGATTATCGGTAAGAGCGGGGTTGGTAAATCTGAATGTGCCCTGGAATTGATAGAAAGGGGCCATCGCATGGTAGCCGATGATATGGTGGAGGTAAAACTTAAGGCTGGTAAGTTTTTAATGGGCCAAGGGGCTGAATTAATCAGGCATCATGTGGAGATAAGGGGATTGGGAATTATAAATGTCAAAGAGATATTCGGCGTAGGGGCTATTAGAAATAGAAAAAGAATTGGTATGGTAGTGACATTAGAAAAATGGGATCCCAAGAAAGAATATGAGCGTTTAGGCCTTGAAGAAAAGATATATAAAATTCTATCTCTTAAACTGCCTCATTTAATTATTCCTGTTCGTCCGGGACGCAATATTCCTATTTTAATAGAGGTATCTGCCTTGAACCAGAGATTAAAAAGGACAGGATTCCATCCGGCTAAAGAGTTGAATAAAAAATTAATTGAATCTATGAAGAAAAAAGCGGTTAAACAAAAAGAACTGGACGAAGTCTTTTGAATACAGCCTTAAAAATAATAATATGATTGATTATACAGATGTTAAAAGAAGATTACACAGATAGAAAAGGAAAGGATTATGAAGCTTCTTAAGTGGTTATCGCCAGGTATGAAAATAAAAAGGTATATCTTTCAGTTTATCGGCGGCATAATACTTTTGATAATGGGAATTATGCTTTGCTCTATGAAGGGACAGGTAAGTTCTGAGGCGGTGAGGGTAGTTGTTTATTCCGGATCAATTTTAATAATTATGGGCATATATTTTGTAATCAGAGGAGTAAGAAAGATGCTCAAATCCCTGACCAGCCTGTTTTTGCCTCAGGGAAAAATGGATCTGGTTGATTTTATTTATCGCAAGAGAAAATTGGCCGTTGGGCCTAAGATAGTGGTGATTGGAGGAGGAACAGGATTATCTACCTTATTGCGCGGCCTTAAAGAATATACCAACAATATTACCGCTATTGTCACGGTTGCAGACAGCGGTGGCAGTTCCGGAAGAATCAGGGATGAACTTGACGAGCTTCCTCCGGGAGATATCAGGAACTGTTTGGTTGCTTTGGCAGATACCGAGCCATTAATGAGCAAGTTATTCCAGTACCGGTTTAAGGAAGGTGAGGGGTTGAGCGGCCATAATTTTGGAAACTTGTTTATTACCGCTCTTTCTAAAATTACCGGTGATTTTGAAAAGGCAATTAAGGAATCAAGCAAAGTCCTGGCGATAAGAGGACGGGTTATACCCTCTACCCTGGACAAGGTAACATTGGTGGCTGAATATGATGACGGAAGTTTAACCCGGGGCGAAGCGCGGATTCATGAAGCTGGAAAAGCGGTTAAAAGGGTTTATCTGGAGCCTGCGAATGCTTTTCCTCCGGATGAGGCTGTTAATGCAATTGGCAATGCGGATTTGATAGTATTAGGACCGGGAAGTTTATATACCAGCGTAACACCAAATTTATTAATAAAAGGGATTTTAAAAGCAGTCTTAGCCAGCCGGGCTATAAAGGTTTATGTTTGTAATGTAATGACTGAATGCGGCGAAACAGATGGATATAGCGCTTACGACCATTTAAATGCCCTTATTAAACATACCCATAAAGACGTAGTTAAATATTGCCTGGTTAATATTGGCAGGATTCCTTCGGAAGTACTGGCCAAGTATAAACAGGAAGGCGCTGAACCGGTTAAGGTTGACAGCAGTGAGATTAAGAAAAGGAATTATTTTGTTATTGAAGATAAAATAGTAAACGTTACCGATTTTGTCAGACATGATTATAACAAATTAGCCAGAGCTATTATAAACTTACTGGCTAAAAGTAAAAAGTCTAAAAAAAAATATGCTGGCGGAAAAAAGATTAGTTATTAAAAATAAACTTGGATTACACGCAAGGCCCGCTGCCTTATTTGTTCAGTTGGCGAATAAGTTTAACTGTGATATTATCATTAAAAAAGGCAGTCAGGAGGTAAACGGAAAGTCTATAATGGGTATTTTGATGCTGGCTGCCGGTAAAGGCAGCCGGATTTTTATCCGGGCAAATGGGTTAGATGCTCAGAACGCGATAGATGAGTTGGGGCAGTTACTCTCAAGCGACCTTTCTGGGGAATAATAGAAAGAGTCAGAGGGAATTAGCGGCGATGTTAAAAGGTATAGGGGTTTCTCCGGGAATAGTTATTGGAAAAGCTTTTTTGCTTGACAGTCAGGATATAGCTATATCGAAAGAACGAATTAGCGAGGCGAAAATATCTGAAGAAATTGCCAGGTTTGAAGAAGCTATGACCCAGGCAAGATGTGAGGTATTGGATATTCAAAAAAAGATCAATCAAGAAATAGGGATAGAGCATAGTGATATATTTAATGCCCATCTTCTGATTCTTGAGGACAGGACTTTAATCGAGGAAGTGATCGGTAAATTAAAAAAAGAAAAGGTAAACATCGAGTATGCCTTTAGCAAGGTCTTAAAAAAATATATTCAAATCTTTTCTAAAATAGATGATGAATATTTAAAGGAACGGGTTAGCGATGTTAAAGATGTCGGCAAGCGGGTAATGAGAAAGTTACTGGATAAAAAAGCGCAGACCTTGGTTGACTGGAAAGAAGAAGTTATTGTTGTTGACCATGATATTTCTCCTTCCGATACCGCCTTGATGCGTAAGGAAAGGGTTATTGGTTTTGTTACAGATATCGGCGGCAGGACATCACATACTGCTATTATGGCCCGGGCGCTTGAAATTCCGGCAGTAGTTGGGTTGGGCACTGTAAGCCGGCAGGTTAAATCCGGGGATATCCTGATTGTCAATGGCAGCCAGGGAATTGTAGTTATAAATCCGGATAAAGCGACTATTAAAAAATATCAGGAAGAAAGGAAAAAGTTTGAAAAGTTTCTAAAAGAGCTTAACAAATTAAAGAAGCTTCCTGCTGAAACCTTAGACGGACATAAGGTAGAATTATCCGCTAATATAGAATTGCCGTCTGAAGTTCATTCGGTAATTGCCCATGGGGCAAAAGGGATTGGGCTGTACCGGACAGAATTTTTTTATATGAACCGACAGGATTTACCTACCGAGGAGGAGCATTTTCAGGCCTATCGTCAGGTAGCGCAGGCAGTTGTCCCTTATTCGGTTATTATCCGAACATTAGATTTAGGCGGAGATAAATTTCTGTCACACTTTGAGATTCCCCGCGAAATAAATCCCTTTTTAGGATGGAGGGCAATCAGATTTTGCCTGGCAAGGCCTGATATATTTAAGACTCAACTTCGGGCAATACTTCGGGCAAGCGCATATGGAAATTTAAAGATCATGTATCCAATGATTTCCGGCTTAGAAGAGCTCAGGTCAGCCAATGATATCCTGAAATTGGTAAAAAAGGACCTCAGGGAAACAAATACGCCGTTTGATGAAAGCATAGAAGTGGGGGTAATGATTGAAACCCCGTCCGCTGCTCTTATCTGTGATATATTAGCCAAAGAAACGAATTTTTTTTCTATCGGGACCAACGACTTGATACAATATTCCCTGGCGGTAGACAGGTCTAATGAAAAAATAGCTTATCTTTACGAACCAGCTCACCCGGCTATCTTAAGGTTGATTAAACATATTATTGATACCGGGCATAAGGCTGGTATTTGGGTGGGGTTATGCGGAGAGATGGGCAGTGACCCGCTTTTAGTTATTCTTCTTTTAGGTTTAGGCCTGGATGAATTTAGCGCCAGCTCTATAGCTTTACCGCAGATAAAAAGAGCAATAAGGTCTGTGAGCTTAAAAGAGGCGAAGGAAATAACCAGCCGCGCCCTTAGGTTATCTTCTGCCGAGGAAATAAAAGAATTTGTTGCTCAACGGCTTAAAAAGCTGATCAGGATATGACAATTAATTTAGATAATTTTCAGGAAATAACCGGGACTGATAAGTCAAACCTTAAACAGCTATTGCTTGATTTTCCCGAACAGTGTTTAACAGCAAGAAAGATAGGGGAAAAAGAAATTTTCCCGTCTGCCTACAAAGCGAGCAAGAATATTATTTTTTCCGGTCTTGGTGGTTCGGCAGTAAGCGGTGATTTAATCCGGTCTTATTTAGCAGGAGAGGCAAAGGTCCCTATAGTTATCAATAGAAATTATGGCCTTCCGGAGTTTGTTGACTCATCGTCGCTTGTTTTTATCTGCAGCTATTCTGGAAATACTGAAGAAACAATTCAGTCGTTCGAGGATGGATTAAGCAAGAAGGCCAAGTTGATAGTTGTTACTTCAGGTGGTAAGTTAAAGACACTGGCTGATGAAGCCGGGATACCTTTTGTTACAATACCTCAGGGTTTGCCCCCAAGGGCTGCTTTGGGGTATTCGTTTTTTCCTGCCTTGATAGCACTTTCAAAGCTCAGTATAATAAATGAAAAAAACTCCCAGATCGAAGAAGTTGTTACTATCTTATCTCAATTGAAGGAAAAATTAAGGCCGGAGGTCAAAACCGAAATGAATCAGGCCAAACTGTTGGCCGGGAATATGTACGGTAAGTTTCCCTTAGTTTATGCCTCAAACGATTTCTTTGATGTAGTAAGTTATCGGTGGAGAACACAGTTGGCGGAAAATAGTAAGTCACTTTCTTCAAATCACGTTTTTCCGGAATTAACCCATAATGAAATAGTAGGATGGGAATTCCCTCAAAAACTACTTAGGGATTTCGTGGTCATTTGCCTTCGTGATAAACATGATCACCCGAGGATCTCTAAAAGGATGGATATAACTGCCTCGATTGTCAAGGAGAAAGCCAATAAGATTATCGAGGTTTGGTCAGAAGGTAAAGGAGTATTGGCTAGAATTTTTTCTCTGATTTATGTCGGTGATTTTGTCAGCTTTTATTTGGCTATATTAAACAATGTCGACCCAACACCGGTGGACAGGATAACCTATCTGAAAAAGAAACTGGCAGAAACTGGTTAGATGGTAAATGGTAACTGGTAAATTCCAAATTCCAAATTACAAACAAATTACAATACCAAATGACCAAATACCAAAACAAGCCGTGTGACTTTAGTAAAAAGAAAATTAGTAAAAATTAGTAAATCGAAATAACTTTGGTTTTGGTCATTGTAATTTTGGTATTGTGTATTGTTTGTAATTTGTGGTTTGTATATTGTAGTTTAACCAATTATCAATCATAAGGGAGGGGTAATGAAGGCACTGATAATGGCGGCTGGATACGCGGTTAGGCTTTATCCACTGACTAAAAACAGGCCCAAGCCGCTGTTACCTGTTTATCGCAAGCCGATAATAGAATATATTCTTGCCAGGATAGAAAAGGTTGAGGCGATAGATGAGGTTTTGGTGATTACCAATCATAGATTTGCAGACCGCTTTACTGCCTGGGCAAAAGGTTTATCATTTCAAAAAAAAATCAAGATACTGGATGACGGTACAATGACCAATGATGACAAATTGGGCGCAGTAGGCGACATAAATTTTGTTATCAAGAATGCCCAGCTTAGTGATGATCTTTTGATAATAGCCGGGGATAACCTTTTTGATTTCTCTTTGGATGAATTTATAAAGGCCGGATTATCTAAAAGGCCTGCGGTGTCTATCGGCCTTTACGATATTGGAGATTTAGACGCGGTTAAGAAATACGGTATGGTTGTTTTAGATAAGGATAAAAAGATAATTGATTTTCAAGAAAAACCCCGGCATCCGAGTACTACCTTGGTTGCTGTTTGTTTATATTTTTTTCCGCAGGAAAGCCTGGGGTTGGTTTCTAAATATCTCGATGATGGTAATAATCCTGATGCTCCGGGTTATTATATAGACTGGCTTTGCCGGAAAGAGCCAACTTACGGTTTTGTTTTTAAAGGAGAATGGTATGATATAGGCGATATCGCTTCTTATCATCGGGCATCAAAAGAATATGAGAGGAGGACAAATGCCCAACAATAAATATTTTTTTACCTCGGAGTCAATTACCGAAGGCCATCCTGATAAAATGGCGGACCAAATATCTGATGCAGTCCTGGATGATATATTTTCTAAGGATCCCAATAGCAGGGTGGCCTGTGAGACTATGGTTACCACTGGCCTTGCGTTTGTTGCCGGAGAAATTACTACATCCTGTTATGTGGAAATTCCCAAAGTAGTTAGAAAAACCATAAAGGAGATAGGCTATACCAAGGCTGTCTATGGCTTTGATTATTTGACCTGTGCAGTTGTAACTGCTATTCAGGAGCAATCCCCGGATATAGCCTTAGGGGTAGATATTGGCGGGGCAGGAGACCAGGGCATGATGTTTGGTTATGCCACCGATGAGACACCGGAGTTAATGCCTCTTCCTATAATGCTTGCTCACAAATTAGCCAAAAGGTTGACCCAGGTGAGGAAAGAGAAAAAACTTAATTATCTCAGGCCTGATGGCAAAACGCAGGTAACAATAGAATATCATGACGGCCGGCCAAAGAGAATAGAGGCAATAGTAGTAGCCGCTCAACATAATCCCAGTGTAAATATTAAAGACCTTAAGCATGATATAAAGAAGTTGGTTATAAATAAGGCTGTTTCCCGCGATTTGATGGATAAAAATACAAAGTTTTTTATTAATCCCACCGGAAGATTTGAGGTCGGCGGTCCGCAGGGTGATACCGGACTTACCGGCAGGAAAATTATTATTGATACTTACGGAGGAGTAGGTTCTCACGGAGGAGGTTGTTTTTCAGGCAAGGATCCTACCAAGGTTGATCGTTCAGCTTCTTATATGGCGCGTTATATTGCCAAGAACATTGTAGCGGCAAAGCTGGCCAATAAATGTGAAATTCAA
>JAYEPI010000014.1:0-5130 GCA_034723835.1 Candidatus Omnitrophota bacterium
CATAAAGGTCTTTACCCATACCAACATATTGCGCGCCCTGGCCTGGAAAAATATAAGCGAGCTTTACCATTTAATCACACAGGCCGAAGAAGTCAATCCTGAACCAAAACCTACCACTACCACAATACTATCCTTTTTAATCTTGCCGAACTTTACTGCCTCATGAAACCCAATGGCTGTAGAAGCACTGGACATATTCCCGTACTTCTCGATATTAATATAAACTTTTTCAATAGGAATATTTAAACGCTGCGCCACCGCCTTGATAATACGGATATTTGCCTGGTGGGGAATTAAACAATCCACATCCCGGGTAGTTAACCCGCACTTTTTCAAAACCTTTTCCGCGGCATCAACCATCATCCTGACTGCCGGCCTAAACAGTTCGTTGCCTTTCATCTTAAGATAATGCTGCCTATCCTCAATCGTCTGACAGCTGCAGGGCCTTCTTGAACCACCTGCCGGAACTTTTAAAAGTTCGGCCATACTGCCATCAGCGTTTAGATAACTAGCCATGATGCCATTGCCACTGTCTGACGGCGCAAGTATGGCCGCGCCTGCGCCATCACCTAATAAAACACAGGTATTCCTATCCCGCCAGTCGGTTACTGAAGACAACTTTTCTACCCCTATCACTAAGACAACATCGTAAGTCCCGGATGCTATAAACTGCTGAGCCGTTACAAGCGCATAGCCATATCCCGCACAAGCCGCTCCCAGATCAAAGGCAGCCGCATTTTCAGCACCTATCTTTTCCCGGACCAGACAGGCAGTGGAGGGAAACTGCATATCCGGAGTAACGGTGGCAATAATAATTAATTCAATTTGATCCGCCTTAATTCCCGCATCAATCAGGGCCTGCTTTGAGGCATTGGCTGCCAGGTCGCTTGAAGCCTCATTATCAGCGGAAATCCTGCGCTCTTTGATACCGGTCCTGGTAGTTATCCATTCATCAGAGGTATCTACCATTTTTTCCAAATCCGCATTGGTTAATATCCGTTCCGGCAGATAACTCCCCAAACCAATAACCCTTGCCGTTCTAACCTGCGTCATTACCACCTCCGAAAAAAGTCTTGATTTCTTTAACAACATGCTGATTCACCCTATAATCAACAAAGCCTCCCGCGACCTTAATGGCATTCTTAATTGCCTTGGCGTTTGAACCGCCGTGGGCAATAATACAGGTTCCGTCCACACCTAAAAGCGGCGCTCCTCCGCATTCGGAATAATCAACTTCTTTTTTTAACGCCGAAAATGCCGGCTTGCACAACCCAGCACCAAGCTTAGTCAGCAGGCTCCTGCCAACTTCCCTTTTAAAAAAAGCCACCATTGTTTCGGCTATACTTTCGCATACTTTCAAAACCACATTACCAATAAATCCGTCACAGACTATACAGTCGCTTCTGCCGGTAAAAATATCCCGGCCCTCAATATTACCGATAAAATTAAGGTTGCTGCGGTCAAGCATTTTATAGGTTTCCTTAAGTAATTCCGTTCCTTTGGATGCCTCTTCGCCAATATTCAACAAGCCGATCTTTGGGTTAGCCTTTTTTAGAATATACCTGGAGTAAACAGTCCCCATAATAGCATACTGCAAAAGGTGTTCGGGCTTGGGGTCAATATTGGCGCCTACATCGATTAATAACGCCATTCCTTTTAGGGTAGGCAGGACTATAGCAATCCCCGGCCGTTTAACCCCCGGAAGCAGGCCTAAATTCAAGGTAGTTGCTGCCACCGCTGAACCGGTATTACCGGCAGTAACCAAACCATCAGCCTTTTTTTCCTTAAGTATCCTGACCGCTACACTGATAGAGGAATCCTTTTTTTTTCTAACTGCGGTCAGGGCAGATTCTGCCATCCCTATTACTTGCGAGGCATGAACTATTATTATCTTTCCGGCCGGAGTTTTATGTTTTTTTAATTCAGCGCTTATTATATCCCTATCTCCAACCAGGACAATATCAAAGTTAAAATCCCGGGCAGCCTCAACAGCCCCTTCTACCGTAACCTGGGGGGCATTATCTCCGC
This sequence comes from Candidatus Omnitrophota bacterium, assembly GCA_034723835.1. Taxonomy (GTDB): domain Bacteria; phylum Omnitrophota; class JAUWXU01; order JAUWXU01; family JAUWXU01; genus JAYELI01. The sequence continues at coordinate 2,029 of JAYEPI010000014.1, forward strand.
CCATTGCATCAAGGACTATTTTCATATATTACTCCGTAATAATCTTTAATTGACCTAATTGATCTAATTGACCTAATTTCTAATCAATTCCCAATGCCCAATTAACCAATGACCAAATCTTGTTATTGGCGATTGGGTCATTGGTCATTGGAATTTATTTAGGTCAATTAGAAATTAGAAATTAGAAATTAGAAATTTATTTAACCTCTATATAATCTGTTTTTATTTCTTCTTCTTCTTTTCTTTCTTTTTAATCTCGATGACCTTCTTGTCCTTATAATACCCGCAGCCCGGACAGACCCGGTGAGGCATCTTCGCCTGGCCGCAGCGCGGGCATATTGATAAACCCGGTTTTGACAATTTCCAATGGGTCCTTCTTTTTCTGGATCTTGACTTAGAATGCCTTCTTTTTGGATGCGCCATTTTTTACCCTTTCCATTCCTTAAGTTTACTAAATTTATTACTGATATTTTCAACCTTACAGCTGCATTTACCCTTATTTAAATTCCGGCCGCAGTATATACATAGCCCCTTGCAATTTTTACTACAACATAATACTGCAGGGTAACTCAAAATTACCTCTTCCCGGATATCGTTAGTTATATCCAGGAGTATCTCTTCTTTTATCGGATAATCAAAATTAAATTTGCCTTTTACCTGAGAAAAAAACCTTTCAACACAGCGGCTGCACCTGAACCGGACCTTTGCCCGGAATAAACCGTTAACATTGAGATTATCGTCAATCCTGATAACTTTACAGCTTACAGCCAGGGGTGAAACAAAGTCTATATCAACAGTATTTAATTCTAACAGCGCGGGGTCTTCTTCCTGATTAATCTCTGTCTGTTCCGCGGAAATCTTAGCTGTATCTATCCTTATCATACTAAAAATATCCGGACAACTACTATTTATTCTAAAATAATCCGGGCATCTACCGCGTAAATGCCCCGGGATGAAACACAAACCGGATTAACATCTAACTCTCGAATTTGAGGAAAATCATATATTAACCGGGAAACACTGCTGATTGCCGAAAAAAGAGAATTGAAGTCTATCGCTTTTTCTCCCCTTACACCCTTAAGAATCGCCATCCCCTTTATCTCATTAACTATTTCCCGGGCTTCTTTCTTATTTATCGGGGCTATTCTAAACACAACGTCTTTAAACAGTTCCACAAAAATACCCCCCAGCCCAAACATTACAACCGGCCCGAATTGCTCATCCCTTATGCCCCCGATAATTACCTCCCGGGAAATAGGAATCATTTTCTGGACATAGACCCCTTCAATATCGGCCGTTGAATCGGCTGTTTTAATATTTTTTAATATTTTATTAAACGCCTCATTCAGCCCCCTGGCGCTGCTGATACCTGTTATTACACCACCGCTGTCGGACTTATGGATTATCTGGGGTGAAACTATTTTCAGGACAACCGGCCAGCCGGTCCTTTTGGCAAAACTTAATGCCTGCTTAGTGTTCTTAACCAGGCGGCCGGCAGGCACAGGAATACCATAAGAGCCAAGGATCTGTTCGGCAACAGGCTCGGGAATAGTTTTTTGGTTCTTATACCGTTTTATCAGGGCTAAAATCTGTTTTTTATTCATTGGGTTAATTTCTTTAAAATAATTTCTCTAAGATATTCTTTTACGATAATTACCGTATTCGATCAGGGCCCACATTGCTTTTGCTGCCCGGTCTAAATCATTATAATTGGGAATCCCATGCTCTTCTAACAATCTGGCGCCGGGAGCAGTAAATACCCCGCCGATAAAAGCAGCAATTATGGGCTTTTTGTATTTCTTCTGCATTCTGACAACAACCTCGGCATTTTCTATAGGATTGGTCATTGACTGCAGTGTTTGAATCACTATTACGCCGTCATAATCGGATGAACCCAATACTGCGTCCAGGGCAATTTGATAACGTTGTGAATTGGCATCTCCAATTATATCTAAGGGATTTGACCTGCTCCAGGCAGGATGCATTTTGCCGGACTTATCAAGCTTCCGGATTATTGCCCTGGATAACCGGGGTAATTTTATCCCTAATTCATCACAATAATCAGCGCACATTACGCCGTTGCCTCCTCCATTGGTAACAATTATCACCCGGTTGCCTTTAGCCGGCGGCTGATAAGCCAGGGCCTCGGCCATATCAAACATCTGGGCCAGGTTATCAGCCATAATTACTCCCGCCTGTTTGTAAACCCCTTTATAAACCTGATAACTGCCGGCAAGCGAACCGGTATGCGAATTAACCGCCCTGCTTCCGGCAGCACTTCTGCCTGCCTTTAATGAAATAATCGGTTTAATCGCGCTAACCTTTTTTGCTACCTCAAAGAAATATCTTCCATTGTTGAACCCTTCAATATAAAGCGTAATTGCCCTGGTGCCGGAATCCCTGCCTGCCCAGGCAATAAAATCGGGGGCATCTAAATCAGATTTATTACCATAGCTTATTACTGCGCTAAATCCGTATTTTTCCTTAACTGACCAATCAATAATACTGTCAACCAATGCTCCGGACTGGCTTATAAATGCTATCCTGCCTTTCAAGGGAAGAAAAGGGCCAAAAGAGGCATTAAGGTTGTTTGGGGTATAAATAGTCCCCAAACAATTAGGACCGATAATTTTAATATTAGCCTGCCTGGCAATTTTTAAGAATTTTTCCTGAAGGACCCGGCCTTCTTTGCCAAGCTCCGCAAAACCCGCTGAAATAACGGTAACTCCCTTAACCCCTTTTACTGCACAATCTTTTAAAATTTCGGGAACCAGCTTAGCCGGAACACAGATTATAGCCAGGTCGACCTTCTGGGGGATATCACTTACCCGAAAGTAACATTTCAACCCCAGGATATTATCTATCTTGGGATTAACTGCGAATATCTTTCCTTGAAAGCCTTTAAGATGGGAAAGCGAAAATATTCCTCCTGACAAAAGGTTTTTAAGAACCCCATAACCGACTTTTTCCGGATTATGAGAAGCACCGATCACCGCCACTGACCTTGGCTGGAAAAAAAAGTTAAGCTCACGATGTATTTTATCTAAATCAACACTCATTTTTTTAATAATTTTAGGAATCTTTCTTAAGGCCAATGCGCTT
>JAYEPI010000015.1:0-3792 GCA_034723835.1 Candidatus Omnitrophota bacterium
ATAGCCACGCCAATTAAAAAGTTGGGGGTCTATACAATATTTGTCAAACTTTATCCCGGGGTTGTTCCGAAGATTAAAATCTGGGTTGTTAAAGAGTAAAAAATCAATTCGTATTGCGTATTGCGTAATGCGTTGTGCGTATAAACTAAGATCAAACCAAAAAGATGTAACTTGTTATTTTAGAAAAAGTTAATTATATAGCTAATAAGGAAAGAAAAGCGGTTCAGAGAAAACGCACGACGCATAACGAAGAGGGTATTTTATGGTGCAAAAGGTATCTGATTTAATATTAGAAAAAATTCCCCCTCAGAATTTAGAGGCTGAGATGAGCGTTCTTGGGTCTATGTTAATAGAAGAAGAGGCCATCTCCAGGGTTGTTGAATTATTAAACGAAACTCATTTTTATAAAGAAAGCCACCGAAAGATATTTTCAGCCGTTATTAATTTATATGAGTCCGGGGAAGCGGTTGATTTGATTACTCTGACTGAAAAATTAAAAAAAGATAATTCATTGGAAAAAATAGAAGGGGCAGCTTATCTTACTATATTAGTTAATAGTGTTCCTACTGCAGCCAATGTAGTCCATTATGCCAGGATAGTCAAAGAGAAAGCCCTGTTAAGAAGTTTAATTGCTACTTGTACCCGTTTAATTACTGATGGCTATGAAAACAACCAGGACGTAGATGAGCTTTTAGATAAAGCAGAGAGGGCTATTTTTGATATTACTCAACGTAAGATCGAAGGCGGATTTGTTCAATTTAAAGACATTATTAAAGACAGTATTGAAACCATTGACCGGCTTTACCAAAAAAAAGAAAATGTGACCGGTGTGCCCAGCAGTTTTCATTTACTTGATGTTAAAACCGCAGGTTTTCAGCCTTCCGATTTGATTATTATTGCCGGTAGGCCTTCTATGGGAAAGAGTTCTTTGGCCTGTTGCATTATGGAGCATGTCGGTATAGAAAAAAACCTTCCGGTAGCTATATTTAGCTTGGAGATGAGCAAAGAACAGCTGGTTCAACGAATGCTTTGTTCTCATGCCCGGATTGATGCCCATAAAGTACGCACAGGATATTTATCTCAGTCTGATTGGCCCAGGCTTACCAGCGCGGCAGGCAAACTTAGCGAAGCGCCTATATTTGTTGATGATACAGCGGGTATTTCTGTCTTGGAGCTTAGGGCAAAGGCCAGGAGGTTAAAGGCCCAGTATGATATAAAGTTGATAATTCTTGATTATTTACAGCTGATGCAGGGGCCCAGGAAGTCCGAAAATAGACAACAGGAGATTTCAGAGATTTCCAGGTCTTTAAAAGCATTAGCCAAAGAACTGGATATTCCCTTAATAGCAGTTAGCCAGCTTTCCAGAGCAGTGGAAGCCAGAGCAGAACATCGGCCGCAATTATCGGATCTTAGGGAGTCAGGGTCAATCGAACAAGATGCCGATTTAGTTTTACTTTTATTAAGAGAAGAATATTATCAACCAACAGAGGAGAATAAGGGTTTGTCTGAAATAATAATCGCTAAACAGAGAAATGGACCAATCGGTTCGTTAAAACTCGCCTTTATTAAAGAATACACTCGGTTTGAAAATTTATCACCCAGAGAGGAATAAGAGAAGATAAGTGTTTTTTAAATTGATTTTACTTATAACTATTTTTGTAATTGGAGCTAACACTTTAGGGTGGGCTCAACAGGAAGAGATATCGATTATTGATGTCGAGATAAAAGGTAATAAACTTGTTAGTTCATCAATAATTTTAGGCAAGATTAAAACAAAGCCGGGCGATGGATTCGACCAAGCAACTTTAAATCAGGATATAAAAAGATTATATGCCGCAGGTTACTTTACCGACGTAAAATTAGAATTGGTTGATCTTGAACATGGAATAAAAGTTGTATTTATAGTTGTTGAAAAACCCATGGTTGTTGAAATAATAATCCAGGGGAATAAAGTTCTTAAAACAGATGTCTTGAAAAAAGAAATAAAAAGTGCTGTTGGCGGGATCCTGGACGGCAAGTTATTAAAGGAAGATATTACTCGAATCAAACAATTATACAAAGACAAAGGTTTTCATTTGGCCGATGTTGAGTATAATATAGATATAGACGATGTAAGTAAAGAAGGCGTTATCCGTATCTTGATAGATGAAGAAGAAATAGTCAAGATTAAAAGAATAAATATTTACGGCAACCTTGTTTTTTCGGATAAAAAGATTCTACGATTAATGAAAACCCGTAGTGCTGGAATATTTAGAAGCGGTTTTTTTAAAGAAGATGTATTTAAAGAAGACCTGGAGAGGATAAAGGCTTTTTACCAACAGTCGGGATATGCCGATGTGAAAGTAGAGCCTGATATCCACTATGATGTTGACCGGCAGCGAATGTATGTAACATTAAATATTACCGAGGGAAGAAAATATCTGGCTGGTGAAATTAAAATAACCGGTAATAAGCTTTTTTCTATTAAGGAGATAATGGATCGCTTCAAGATGCTTACCGGTGAAACATTCAGCCAGTATAATTTAATGCAGGATATAGCGGCGATACAGGAATTTTACTTTGCTAAAGGATATATATCCGCCGAAATTACAAATCGTATTGTCTTAAATGAAGATACAGGCGTAGTGGATGTAGTTTATAAAATAGTAGAGAATGAACTGGCCTATATAGATAAGGTAAAGATTCGAGGTAATACTAAGACTAAAGATATAGTTATCCGGCGGGAACTAAAGCTTACACCAGGCGAGAGATTTGACGGAGAAAAACTCCAACGAAGCAAGGAAAGGCTTTATAATCTAGGGTACTTTGAGGAGGTATCTTATGATGTAGAACCGGGTTCAGCCCCGAATAAAAAAAATTTAGCAGTAACAGTCAAAGAGCGAAAAACCGGAGAACTTAGTTTTGGAGGCGGATATAGCACGGTTGATCAGTTTGTTGGATTTGTACAGGTCTCTCAGAAAAATTTCGATCTGTTTAATTTTCCAACATTCACCGGTGCCGGCCAGTATTTAAGTATAAGAGCAGAGTTTGGAACCGAACGCAAAAGCTACAACCTTTCATTTACTGAACCCTGGGTTTTTAACCGTCCGGTCTCTTTTGGGTTTGATGTTTACAACTGGACTCATGACTGGGCAGATTATGATGAAGAAAGACAGGGGGGAGACGTTCGATTGGGAAGGAGTTTTGGAGAATACCATCGAATTAACTTGATGTATAAAGCGGAAAATATAATAATATCCAGTGTTTCACCTACTCATTCAGATATTATACAGGAGAAAGGGACTAATTTAGTAAGCAGTACAACTGTGACATTAACCAGGGATACCCGGGATAATATTTATGTTCCTACCCAGGGGATGCTGATTAGCGGATTGGGTCAGTGCGCCGGCGGTATATTCGGAGGCGATAAAGATTTTTACAAGTTAATCGGAAGTATAGATCTATATTCCGAGTATTTTAAAAAGCTGGTGTTAGAATTAAGGTTGCGTGCAGGGGTGGTTGAAGAATATGGTGATTCATCCAGCGTGCCGATCTATGAACGTTTTTATGCCGGGGGCGCTAATAGCATTCGCGGATATGAAGAAAGAATGGTTGGTCCTCCGAATGACGGAAGTAATCCCGTTGGCGGTAAAAGTATGTTGATTTTTAATGCCGAATGCATATTCCCGATTATTGAAGTGATTAAAGGAGCGGTATTTTATGATATAGGAAATGTCTGGAGAGATAGCTATGATTTCGATTTGGCTGATTTAAAGAGCGGGGTAGGATTAGGAGTAAGGGTAAAAACACCTA
>JAYEPI010000015.1:3802-5129 GCA_034723835.1 Candidatus Omnitrophota bacterium
TGGGATCAGGATCAAAACGGCCGGTTTTATTTCAGCATAACCAGAGGTTTTTAAACAAGGAGGATAAAGTGAAAAAGTTGTCAGTTATTTTTTTAGGTTTGACAATGCTGGTGGCGCTAATTGCTCCAGTTTCTTCAGAAGGAAAAGATATTTCCAAGGTGGGTTATATTGATCTGGCTAAGATTTTCGACCAGTATAATAAAACCAAAGATTCGGATAGTAAATTAGAAGACGAATGGAAAGATAAACAAGATGAAGTAAAAAAACTGAAGGATAAAATCACCGGCCTTAAAGATGAATTAGACTTGCTTTCCCCGGAAGGTAAAGATAAAAAACAAATCGAGATTGATAAAAAGATAAAGAAATTACAGGATTTTAGCAAAGAAGCAAAGGATGAACTTGGCAGTAAAAGAAGTGAAATGGTTAGAGAAATACTGGGCGATATAGATAAGGTAATAAATGAATATGGTAAGTCTCAAGGCTATGACCTGATATTAAATGAAAGGGTATTGCTTTATCGCAAAGAAGGCTTAGACCTCACTGATAAGGTTGTCAAGATATTAAACAATAAATACAAGAAATAACCGAACTTTGTTGTGCGTGTTGCGTCCCCTGCGGGGAGGCTACACTTCGCTTCGCACTTGTGTGTGTTGCGTAACTGAAAAGATGTAAGGCAGTATACACACAATACAAAAGGGAAAATTTTGGGTGAAAAAGACTCTGAAGGAAATAGCAGAGGCAATAGGTGGAGAGCTTACCGGTGACTCTGAAATAGTTATTAGCGGGGCGGCAGGTATAAAAGAAGCCGAGCGGGGAGATATTACGTTTATGGCTAACTCCAGATATAAGAGCTTGGTTGATCAAACCCGGGCCTCGGCTGTTATCCTGCCGAAGGAATTTCAGGTTAAAACGAACATATCGCTTGTTCGGACTGAAAATCCATCACTTGCTTTTGCCAAAATATTAGCTATTTTTTCGAGTGGTAAGACTAAACACCTTTCTAAAGGCATTCACCCTTCAGCTGTTATTGGCAAGGGAGTTAAGCTGGGTAATAATATTGTTATTCAGGCGCATGTGGTGATAGAAAATAATGTTGAAATAGGTAATGGAGCGGTTATTTATGCCGGTGTATATCTTGCTATGGGATCCCGGGTTGGAAGCAATTCCATACTTTATCCCCATGTTTCAGTTCGCGAAGGAGTAACTATCGGAAATAGAGTGATTATCCATAATGGAGCAGTAATTGGTTCAGATGGATTTGGTTATGTAGCTCTAGAAGGAGTTCATCACAAAATTCCTCAAATTGGTACAGTTGTTATTGAAGATG
>JAYEPI010000016.1:0-4965 GCA_034723835.1 Candidatus Omnitrophota bacterium
AGGCGGGCCGGAAATAATAGGCTGGGAGCTTCTTGAATTTTCCTCCCTTAAACCCAAACTGTGACCCAACTCATGCAGAAATGCCTTAGCCAGCCTGTTTTTTTTTGCCGTAACTCTTTTTACCTAATATTATTAGCGAAATATTTCTTATGTTTGATAATTCAGCGGCACCAACATCCCCTTCTTTGTCTAAAATTACAAGTTTATATACGCCTTTGATATTTCTCTTAATACTTTGAATAAGGTTATTTTTTACCTTTAAAAAAGGGAAGTTTTTGCTTTTTTTGAATAAAAATTCTCTTTCCTTAAGGGCAGTATCTAAAAGATAAACCTTAAGGCCTTTGAATTCATCAAAAGGAGAGGTGTTTTTGAGCCGGGCAATAATCGAGGAAATATCCTTTTTGAATTCACTTTCATTCTGATAATTTAAAAGGACAAAGACCAAATTAAGGGTAATTTGCTTTTGCTCTCCTGTAAAGGGCTCTCCTTCCTGAAAGCAATTTATCTGCCAGGGAAAAGCAGAAGAAGCGAAAGAAAGAAAAATCAAGACGCAGAACAAAAACCTTTTTATCATTTACTCTTTCAAACCAACACCCGCTTTTCTTGACTCCAAAGACTTTTCTAAGAAAAAAAGCTGTTGTCTTCCTTTTTAAAAATTCTATAACGGACTACCGGCAGCACACAAATCCGTGACCAACCGGACAGCTCACCCCAAAGCCAAAGCAACCACCACCCGGCGGAGTATACCAGTAGCTGCCCATGGCGGTGCAATAACCCCAGCTACCGCAGTAATATATCTGCTTAAAACCTGCAGGGCAATATCCCTGCTGCGGATCTCCACTGTCAAAGCATTGATTAGGGGCATTGATATTACAATAGTATGTAACGCATCCCCCGCCACCCCCCAATGTCTGCCAGCCGGTGCCGTCGTAGTATTTGAACTCATTGGTATTATCGTAATAAAGGTCGCCTCTGTCTCCCGCGGGAGCGCCGGCCTGAGGGACAAAGTTTATCTCTCCGTCAACGCCGAGTTTCCCGTCAGGAGTTACCATGCCAATGCCGATATTGCCTTCCACAATCAGGTCATCATCAGCGACATTGACTGTGGTGGTATCCATATAGGTAGTGCCTATGCCTATTTTCCTTGCCCGCAGTTCTTCATACACCCCAAAAGGCGCAGGGTAATAAGTGGTGATGGTAACATCTTCGGCAAAGCCATCCTTACAAATAATCATAACAACTAAACCAATTAAAATAAGCGTAAATAAACTACGTAACATCTCTTTCCCCCTTTTCTATTTCAATTACTAAATCGTTAAATTAACAATCTATTTCTATTTATTTTTACGAGTCTATGAGATACGAATTAACACGAGTGTCTTTATTATCATCCCGGGGTTTCATTTTACCGTCATCCTGTGGTTTAACCACAGGATCCAGGTAAACATCGCTTTTCTGGATCCTGCGGTCAAGCCGCAGGATGACGTTGAAAGCAAGCCGCAGGATGACGTTGAAAGCAAGCCGCAGGATGACGTTGAAAGCAAGCCCGGAAATGACAAGTCAAATCGGCACTAAGTCTTCTATAGTTACAATACCTATATTCTTATCATTTTCGCTAACTATGGCCATGGACTGCTTTTTAGACTGGAGTTTATAAAGCACGTCATCTACGATATCTGCGGCATTAACCACGGTTACCGGCCTGATAAATTCCGCTATTCTCCGGTTATCATTGGTCTCAAACAGGGTATCTAATATATTCACCAAACCAACCACATCTGCCGGCCCGTGTCTATAAACAGGAAATCTGGAAAAATGGCTGTTTCTGGCCAGCTCTTTTACGCGGCCAACAGTAGAATCTTGGGAAATCGAAACTACCCGGTTAAGCCTGACTACGATTTTTTTAACCCTGGTCCGGCCAAGGTCAAAGATTTTACGAACCACCGAGCCCTCATAGGGCGTAAGAACCCCTTCCCTTTCTCCCTCGGCTATTAAATAGACTAATTCCTCCCGGTTTACAAATGGGCCTTCCTTCACTCTTTCCTTTCTGCGAAAAGGCATCAATATTAAACCTGCTAAAGAATTAACTATTGCGATAACAGGATAAAGAATCCTTGAAATTAGATTAAACCCTCTGGCCAGTTTAAGAACCAGCTTATCTGCCTGGCGCCGGAATAAGGCCTTGGGAATTAATTCACTGAATATAAGCGCAATGGGCGCCATAATCAGGGTAACTGCTAACTCGTTCTCACTTCCCAATAAGCGGTAAACAAGCAAGCTAAGCAGGGCGGTACCGGTCACATAGGATATATTAATCCCCACCAATGTAGTAGTCAAAAGATGCTGAGGCCTTTCTAAAAGCCTTTGGACTAATACGGCCGAGGGATGTTTATCTTTAACTAAACTCCTTAATTTTATCCTATTTACGGAAATAAAGGCTATTTCAGAACCGGCAAAGAACGCTGCCGAGGCCAGGCATAAAATAATAAAAAATATCAACCAGAAAATACTCATTTTTTCCTTAATTTCAAGATAGCGACTTTATCAATTCTTCTTTTTTTAACATTCTCTATTTTAAATTGCAAACCCTGGTATCTTAGTTTTTCTCCAGCCAAAGGAATATGCCCGAATAAACTCAATAACAATCCGCTGAGCGTTTCGCCCTTATCAAGCGGTAAATGAAGCCTTAATTCTTCATTGATATCCTTAATGCTTAATTTACCGCTGACTACGGCAGTCTGTTCATCGGGATATTCCACCGGTTGTTCCACCTTGTCATACTCATCATAAATTTCACCTACTATTTCTTCTAATATATCTTCCCGGGTTACCAGACCTGCTGTCCCTCCGTATTCATCGATTACCACTGCTAAGGTTAAATTTTTAGCCCGGAGTTCAATCAATAAATCATCTATTTTCTTAGATTCGGGAATAACCGCTACCGGCCTGATAAATTTTTTAATGTCCCGGTGAGGCGAAAGCATAAAATCTTTAGTCAATATAACTCCGATAATGTTATCCAGCGAACCTTCATATATGGGTATTCGTGTATGGTGGCTGTCCTTCATTAAATTGACCAGCATATCCCAGGAAACGCTTATCTGGCAGGCCACAATATCTGTGCGCGGGACCATTATCTCTTTGACTTCTCTTTCGCCAAACTCCAGCAGGGATTCTATCATGTCTCTTTCTTCCTTCTCCAGCACACCTTCTTCCTGGCTGATGGATACCAGATTTTTTAACTCCTTCTGGGTAACAAAAGCTTTTTTTAGTTCTACATCCTTGATAAAAATAGACAAAATAGAATCACTGATTATCCCCAACAATTTTCTAACCGGAAAAATTATCCTGGCGAATATCTCTAAGGGCCTTGCGGAAAAAGAGGAAAATTTCTCAGGATTTTTAATCGCCAGCAGTTTAGGGGTAACTTCTCCGAATATCAACAGCAGAAAAGTAACAAGTCCAATAGCCGGGCCTATTCCTTTGTCGCCAAGAACTTGTATAAACAGGAAGGCAATTATTGAAGTAAGTCCGATATTAACTGCCATATTGCCGATAAGAATGGTAATCAATGTCCTGCGGGGAAAATCCAAAAGGCGGGAAATCACCTTTCCGCTCCCGGGAGAAGTGATATTGATTTTTCTAACCTGCAGCTTATTTAACGAAAAAAGCGCTGTTTCTGAACTTGAAAAAAAAGCGGATAAAACCAGAAAAGTTGCTAGCAATGCGATCTGAATCATTTTTTATTTATTCTTCTTCTATCTTTAATATAGTTGCTGCCGGATAAAGATTTTGCGTATTTTTTGAGTTCTGCTCCGATTTCTCCCACTTCAGCTATGTGCTTTATCTTTCTTTTTTCGCTGGTCATTACTCCGATAGAAATCGAGATAAAAGAAATCTTTTGCCCTTTCCCCTTTCGATCCTTCACAATCATATATCCCCGCTTTTGGTCCTGAGGGTTATAAAACTGCTTAATAATAACATCAAAATCCTTAATAATCTGCAGGCAAATATCATCTACAACCCAGGGTGTAGTAACAATTACAAAATCATCCCCTCCGATATGGCCTATAAAATCATCCGGATTCCCTTTGCGCCCAATCGTCCTGATTAATATCCGGCCGGTTTCACGAATAACCTTATCGCCTTCTTCGAATCCGCGGTGGTCATTAAATGCCTTAAACTTATCAAGATCAATATATCCTACCGCGAAAGGCGCATTGGTTCCAATGCGTTTTTCTAATTCCTTCAAAATAGAGACATTACCCGGCAGTTTAGTTAAAGGATTGGCATCCAGGTCGCGCACACTGCGCCGTAGTATCATCTTAACCCGGGCGAGTAATTCCTGAGGTTCGAAAGGCTTAACCATATAGTCATCAGCGCCGGCATCTATCCCTTTAACCTTATCGCTTAATTCCCCTTTTCCGGTTAACATAATAATAGGCAAATGTTGAAGGAGAATATCTTTTTTTAGCCTTTGGCAAACCTCCATTCCGTCCAATTTGGGCATTTTGTAATCTAAAATAATCAAATCCGGCGAAAAACTATATACCTTTTCTAAGGCCTCTTCCCCATTTGCTGCTTCTATGATAGTATAATTTTCCCCGCTCAAAATTATCTTAAGGAGATCTAAAATATCCAACTCATCATCAACAATTAAAATCTTTTGTTTAGTCATCTTCTTATTTTCTTCATAAAATACATAACAATTAGATTACATTGATTACACAGATTTTAAAAGCAGATTACACAGATTACCGAAAACAAAAATTATCTGTGTAATCTAACTTAATCTGTGTAATCATATTCATATTTATTTTAATTGATAAAACATCATGTCTTTGGCAGGGTAAAGCTGAAGGTAGTGCCTTTCCCTAATTCACTTTTTACCCAAATTTTACCCTTATGGGCTTCGATAATCCGGCTAACCAGTGACAGGCCAAGGCCGCTCCCTTTCTTTTTTAA
>JAYEPI010000017.1:0-4879 GCA_034723835.1 Candidatus Omnitrophota bacterium
CAATATCGGAATACCGCCGTTTGGGGTATTTACCCGAAGCCATTATAAATTATCTGGCGCTTTTAGGATGGTCGCCTCACCAGGACAAACAGATTTTTTCCCAGCAGGAATTAATAGAAGAGTTTGATATATCCGGTATGACCAAGTCCAGCGCTATCTTTGATCAGAAGAAGCTTGATTGGCTGGGAGGAATATATATCAGAAAGATAGACTCAGATAGATTAACTTCTCTGGCAATAAAATATTTGAAGGACAGTGGATTTCTTAAGGGAACGATTAGCGAAAGTAAATATGAGTGGTTGAAAAAGGTTATGACAGCGATACGCGATCACCTGTCTCATATGTCAGAAATTGTAGATTATGCTGGAATATTTCTTAAAAAAGATATAACTATCGGGAAAGCCGAAGTTAAACTTATCAACGACAACCGGTTTCAGGAGGTTTTGGCGGTAGCGGTAGATATTTTAGAGGGAATGAATAAACTGACCGAAGAGAATTTTAAATATTTTATTACGACATTGCGGGAAAGAACCAAAAGCAAAGGGAAAGATCTTTATTTACCCCTCAGGATAGCTCTTACCGGTAAATTGCACGGCCCGGAGCTGAATCTGGTCCTGCCTGTACTTGGTAAAGAGAAGTGTGTTAAAAGAATAAAAAAAACATTAAATAAAAATATATAGAAATATACAATAAAGTTCCTACGGAACTTTATTGTGAAATTAATAGAAATTAATTGAGATTTGTTGCTTAAACTGACAATCTATCTCTATATATTTCAACATATTTCTATGAATTTCTTCTTTAGAAACTCTTCTTATTTCTATGTGTTTCTATGTAGTTCGATTGGAATGGAGGTGAGGTAATTGCTTTGGTTAAAGTTAGTTTTGATGATTGTTATTAGCGGCATTGCTTTTTTATTATTAATTGCCTTGATATTTCGCAGAGAAGTAAAAGCCACCTTTGAGCGTGACCCGGCAGCTGTAAGTTTTTGGGAGGTGTTGCTTACTTATTCCGGGTTACATGCGGTTATTTTTCATCGCATTAGCCATTGTCTTCTTAAATGGCGTATTCCGCTTTTTCCCAGGCTTATTTCTCAATTAGCTCGTTACTTTAGCGGTATTGAAATACATCCTGGCGCCCGGATAGGCAAAGCTTTATTTATTGACCACGGCATGGGAGTGGTTGTCGGCGAGACCACAATTATCGGAGACAATGTTACGCTTTACCAGGGTGTAACCTTAGGTGGAACTGGTAAAGAAAGAGGCAAGCGTCATCCTACTATCGGTAATAATGTAGTTATCTCAACCGGGGCAAAGGTATTGGGAAATATTACTATTGGAAATAATGTTAATATCGGAGCCAATGCTGTTGTTATAAGGTCAGTACCTGATGACTGTACGGTAGTAGGTGTGCCGGGCAGGATTACCAAAAAGAAAGGTGTGCGTGTGCCCGGTATTAACTTAGATCATACCCGTCTTCCCGACCCTTTGACAGAGCGGATTGAGCGTCTTCAACAGGAAATAGATACAATAGAGACGCATATGGAGCAATGGCATAAAGAACAATCGAGGGAGAAAAAAGACTAGTTCGTTATGCGTTGTGCGTATTGCGTAGCGCGACACGCAATACGCATAACGCGCTACGCACCACAAAATATTATGTTACGCTTCTACAATACTCTTACCAGAAAAAAGGAAGAATTCATACCAATTAAAAAGGGCGAAGTAAAAATGTATACCTGCGGCCCCACGGTCTATGATTATGCCCATCTGGGTAATTTCCGGGCATATATATTTGAAGACCTGCTGCGGCGTTTTCTAAAATATAAAAATTATAAAATAACCCAGGTAATGAATATTACTGATATTGATGATAAGACGATAGCCGGTGCTAAGCGGGAAGGAATTAAGCTTGGTAAGTTTACCGAAAAATATACTGCCGCCTTTTTTCAGGATTTAAAGACTCTCAACATTGAACCGGCAGAATTTTATCCTTTGGCTACCGATCATATCAAAGAGATGGCCGGGTTAATAAAAAAATTGCTTGATGGAAAATACGCATATCAAAAAGATGGCTCAACATACTTTCGTATCGAGAGCTTTAAAAATTATGGCCGGCTTTCTAAGATGGATTTAAGTATGATAAAGCCGGGTTCCAGAGTGGACCACGATGAATACAGCAAAGAAGATATCAGGGATTTTGTACTCTGGAAGGCCGCTAGGCCCAATGAACCATCCTGGGATAGTGAATTAGGCCGGGGAAGGCCCGGCTGGCATATTGAATGTTCGGCAATGAGTATGAAATATCTCGGTCAGCCGTTTGATATTCATACCGGCGGAGAAGATAATATCTTTCCTCACCACGAGAATGAGATTGCCCAGTCCGAAGCAGCCGGAGACAGAAAGTTTGTAAACTATTGGATGCACTGTAAGTTTCTTTTAGTAAATGGCGAAAAGATGGCCAAGAGTAAAGGAAATTTTTTTACCCTGCGTGATCTGCTAAACAAAGGCTATAATCCGCGGGCAGTCAGATATCTTTTACTGTCCACACATTATCGGGCAACTTTAAATTTTACCCTGGAAAGCTTAAGTTCAGCGCAGCAGACAGTGCAGGGGCTGAACGATTTTTTAAACCGGCTCAGAGAATATCGTTCAGGGCAAAAAGACAAAGAAAATAAAACATTGTCTAAAAAGATAACTGAATGTGCTGAAGGATTTGAAAAAACTCTTGCCGATGACTTGAACATTTCTAAAGGGTTAGCCTATGTTTTTGAATTAATGAAGGTCGTTAATGTTAGTTTGCAAAAATCCGAGCTTGACCAAAAAAGTTTGGCCTGTATTCTTAAACTGTTTGAAAAATTTGATTCAATACTGGGAATAGTTGAACAAAAGTTTGTAGAGTTAACCCCGCGAGTTAAAGATTTAATCGGAACAAGACAACAGGCGCGCCAGAGAAAAGACTTTATTTTGGCAGATAAAATCAGAAGGGAACTTTTAAATCAGGGTATTATATTAGAGGATACCAAAGACGGTGTTAGATACAAGCACCGGCGCAAGGAGGATATAGAGTGAAGGGGAAATTGATAACTTTTGAAGGTCCGGAAGGCAGTGGTAAGTCTACTCATTCTAAGATGTTATGTAGATGGCTTCAAAAGAAGAATATCCCGTTTGTCTATACACGGGAACCGGGAGGCACTGGAATAGGTGAGTTAATAAGAAAAATACTGCTGAATCCGGCTAACTATTCAATGACCGATAAATGTGAATTGTTTCTTTATTTGGCTGGCAGGGCCCAGATAGTGGCTGAAGCAATAAAGCCGGCTATAACTAAAGGCAAGCTGGTTATTTCTGACCGGTTTAGCGATGCTACCTTAGTTTACCAGGGCTATGGTAATAAGTTAGATATTAGTTTAATAAGAAAATTAAATAGTTTTGTTACTGATAATCTACAGCCGGATTTAACCATAATTTTAGACATAAATGTGAAAGAGGGTTTGAAGAGAAACATAAAGACTAAATGGCCCGATCGGATAGAAGCCAGGACTCTTTCTTATCACCAAAGGGTAAGAAGCGGATATTTAAAGCTGGCGGCAAGCGAACCTAAAAGGATAAAGGTTATAAAGACAAAAAAAGATATCGACGAGACACAACAAGAGATTAAAAAGATGGTTGCCAAGTTACTGGAATTGCAGTAAACAGTAGGCAGTAAGCAGTAGTTAGAAGAGTTCACTGCCGGTTGGTTTACGGTTTACAGTTTACGGTTTACGGTTAGTGAAAAAAAGTGAGAGATGTCGTTTAAACAAATAATTGGTCAGAAAACAGCAATTAAAACTTTAACTCAGGCGGTTCGTAACCGCAGGCTTCCGCATGCTTATTTATTTTCCGGGCCGCAAGGGGTAGGAAAAAGCCTGGCGGCCAGACAGTTAGCCAAGGTGCTTAATTGTCAGGAAAAAGGCCCTGACTGCTGTGATGTCTGCTCTCAATGCAGGAAGATAGACAGTTTTAACCACCCTGATGTAAGATATATTAAGCCTTTTGAAAACAGCACAAAGATAAAAATAGAGCAGATTCGCCGGTTAAAGCAGACAGTTAATTTAAAGCCCTACGAAGCAGACCTAAAGATTTGGATTGTCTTAGACGCTGATTCTATGACCGAAGAGGCTGCTGACGGGTTTCTTAAGACGCTGGAAGAACCTCCCGGGAGGTCGTTATTAATTTTAGTTTGTTCAAACCTAAGCCTGCTTTTACCGACTATTATTTCAAGATGCCAAATAGTGCAATTCGAAGCTCTAAGTTTTAAGAGATTAAAAGAATTTTTGAGTGATTCTTACGGCCTTGAAGACCGGAAGGCCCATTTTTTAACAGCCCTATCCGATGGAAGTCCGGGGAAGGCCATTGATTTAAAAGAAACAAATATTTTTAACACCAGGGATGAAATAATGGATTGGATTATTGGTGGATTTGACGGAAATCAGTCAGCATGGGTTGATGCTCCGTATTCTGTTATCGATATAAAACTGGATATAATTATTAGCTTATATCGGGATATTTTAATGCTGCATGAAGGAAGTCCTTTTTTAGTAAACATAGATAAAGAAAAACAATTAAAGGACTTAAAAAATCGATATTCCGCCGATGGGTTGATTAAAATCATTGAAAAGATAAATCAAATTAAACACCTTATCCATCAAAATGTTAATCGTAAAATAGCATTGGAAGTTATGGCGCAAGAAATAAATGGCTAAACTGTTAAATTGCTATATTGCTATATTCAGACTGTATCACAATGTAGGGGCTTGATTTATCAAGCCCTCTATGAAGGGTTCGATACCCTTACGGGCACAAGTAAATCGAACCCCTACAATATGTTGTATATGATT
>JAYEPI010000018.1:0-4826 GCA_034723835.1 Candidatus Omnitrophota bacterium
ATACTGAGCCTCATCAAGCAGATTGCTCGAGGAAAAGTTTACTATTAAACTTCGAAAAGCTGAAACTGCCAGGTCAAATTCTCCCTTTTTATAAAAAGCCTGGCCTAGTTGATATTGAGCATAGTCAACCACTGAACTCCCGGGGTATTCCTTCAAGACAACATCAAAGGCATCAATAGCCTTTTGAAAACGGCCTAAATCCAACCAGCAATCTCCAATTTTCAGTAGTGAATTAATTTTTAAGGAATTGCCGGGCTCCAGTTTTATGAGCTGTTCAAATTCAGCAATCGCCTTTTCATAATCCTGCATTTCTAAATAGCACCAGGCAAGCCCGTAACAAGCCTGATTATAAAAATCACTTTGAGGAAATTCCATCAATAGTTTTTTATGGGCCTCTACGGCCTGCTTGAATCTCTTTGATATAAATAGATTCTTAGCCTTCCAAAACCAGGCATCGTCTATCCAATCACTATTGGGAAAGTTAGTTATCAACTCCTGATATGTTTTAACAGCGTTGTCCTGTTCACCAATTTTTGCATAACATTGTCCTATCTTAAAAATGCAGGAATCAATTAATGGATTCTTGGAAAAATATTCTCTAAAGTAAGAAAAGGCCTGCAAGCTTTTTTCAAAATCTTCCAGCTCATAATAACTCCATCCAATACCATAATAGGCCCAGGCCGCCCATTTACTTCTTTGATCTACCTTAATCGTCTGTTGATAGTTAAAAATAGCTTCCTTGAATTTTCCCAGATAATAACCTGCCTCACCCAGCCAATAATAACCAGCAGCTGTATATTCATGGGCGGAAAATGAAAAAAGATAGGAAGACAAAACTCCTTCGGACTCCTTAAACCTCTTGAGATGATGTAAACATTCGCCTATTCTATACTTAGCTTCGGCAAATAATTCATGCTCTGGAAAATCCTTCAAAAATTTTCTAAACTGCCCGACAGCCTCCTCGTATAAATCCTGTTGATAATAGCAAACACCTATAGAATAATAGGCGTAAGAACTGTAAGCCGAACGGGAATAAAGATCAATCAGCTTTTGATAAAGATTAACTGCCGCAATAAAGTCACTTCTTTTGACATAAGCCTCGGCAGACCAATACAGCGCCTGGTCTGAAAATTTACCTGAAGGCCATGTTTTCAATATAAAGTCAAATTCTTCCAGGGCCTGGTAAAGCCTATCTTGCTGATAAAAACATTTACCCAAAAGAAGGTGCGCTTCTTCCCTCCATTCACCGGAAGGATACCTTTTCAAAAAAGACTTAAGCCGGCTTATACAAAAAGCATACAGCCGGTCCTGATAGGCCTTTCTGACAATAACAATAACCTCTTCAGCATCATCTGAATAGCCATATCCCGGATATAAATGGATAAAAATACATACTAATAATAATACCGCTAACGTCCTTTTTATCTTATTTACCATAGCATTGTAGTATATCAAATTTTCATCTTTTTTTCAAATGATACACATAAGTGTAAAGAGATTGCTTCGCCCCGCCACCTTTGGCGGCGAGGCCCGCAATGACGCTGAGGAGAATTTAGTATTTTATTTACGTGCCTATCTTGGTATATTCCAGTATCTGTTTCAAAGTTGCTGTGGCTGAAAGGACAGCTAAGAAGCTAGTCTTGGGGTTTTGAGGAGAGGGCAGGTTTTCGGTTCTGGTTATAAGTGTGCCAAATTCACCCCGTGCTTCAACTTCATGGGAATTGTTTTCATACTCCGGTGAGGTAATAATCTTTACCTTTGTCTTAACCGGACCAATCCCGGCAAGGCTTAAAGCAGCCGACACATTTATATTCTTGGGAAAGCCTTGCACGGCTTCTAAAACCGTGCCTTCAAAAAGCACGGTTTCCTGCTTAATTGCGCTGAGATCAATCCTATTTTCTACCACATAGGGCGCGCCTTCCAACCCCAACGGCGGTTTACGGGTAGTTAAAGCAACCGAACTTATTCTTCCTATTGATGCCGCCTTAATTCCGTCCAGGCCGCATAAAGCGCCGGAAGGGATATAAAGGCGGCAAGATTTCTGATCAGCAAGCCGCAATATATCCTCACGGCCAACCAGGCCTCCCGCGCTCATCAGCATTACATCTTTTCCCGCAGATAATGCCCTATATGCAATATCTGCGGAGATATCTTTAGAAGCAGCTTCGATTATTAAGTTACTAACATTTATTAATTTCTCAATAGATAAAAGGCCGGGTTTACTTGTCAAAGAACTAACTAATTTTGCTGCTTTAACCTTATCTAACTCGCTTACTGCTATCAGGTTGGCTGAATGAGAAAATTTCTCTTCTATTGCCTTAGCCAGAGCCGACCCAATTACCCCACAGCCAATTATTCCCACCTTCAATTTCTTCATTAAAGACCTTTCGTGTTACGTTTTCGTTATGCGTGGCGGGTAATGCGTATTGCATAAGCCTTTGTAAGCTTTGCTATTAGGAAGATAAAAAGATTTTAAGGCAATACGCACTACGCACAACGTAATATTAGCGATAATTAGCGCTTCATACTTTCAGCATCCTATCCAGCGTCTTCTTGGCCTTAACCCTGATGTTCTCCGGAACTTTTATTTCGTGCTCCATAAATTCCAGGGCATGGGCCACCCAGCCAAGAGTAGTCAATTTCATATCTGCGCAAAGTAAATTCACCGAGGCAGAATAAAATTTTCTGCCGGGAAATTTCTTTTCCAGGCCATAAAGTAAACCATTTTCGGTTCCGATTATGAACTCTTTACACTTAGAATCCTCGATATAATCGAACATCTGTTTTGTACTGCAAACTCCCCCGGCTAATTCAACCACCTCTGGATAACATTCAGGATGGACAAGAAATTCGGCAGCGGGATGTGCGGCTTTAGCATTTAACACATCAGCTTTAGATAATCTAACATGCGATGGACAAAAACCCTCTAAAGTAATAATCTCTTTTTCGGGAACTTGCGAAGCAACATACAGCCCAAGGTTTTTATCTGGGATAAAAATTATCCTGCGATATCCGTTTAACGACCTGACAATCTTTACCGCATTACTGGAGGTACAGCATATATCACTCTCTGCTTTTATCTCAGCTAAAGAATTAACATAACATACTACCGCCGCATCGGGAAATTGTTGTCTTTTGGCTTTAATCTGGTCAAGATTAACCATATCAGCCAAAGGACATCCTGCTTCAATCACCGGTAAAATTATTCTTTTATTAGGATTTAAGATAGACGCGCTTTCAGCCATAAATCTGACTCCGCAAAAAATTATCACCTTCTTATTAAGCCTGGTAACTGCCCTGCTTAAGGCCAGAGAATCTCCCTTTATATCAGCGATATCCTGAATTTCCGGCCGTTGATAATTATGCACAACAATAGCCGCATCCTTGTCCTTTTTTAACTCGGCTATTTTTTCTCTTAATTTTTCTTTATATCTTGCTTCATCATTCTGAGTACGCATCATTTTATTTTACTCCGTTAATTAAATAAAACTATGATTACAGAGATTGTTTTCCCCGCGAGAAATCACTGTAATCTTATTTTAGAAGGCATTATTTTATCTTCCTTATCCTATTTTTTTCATCTACATATATGACTTTTGGTTTAATCGAAACAGCCTCTTTTGCATCCATCAAACCATAGGCAATGATTATTATTTTATCACCTGTCTTTGAATGGTGAGCGGCTGCGCCGTTAATACAAATAATACCCGAACCCGGCTTTCCTTCTATGCAATAGGTTTCGCACCTTGAACCGTTATCAAGATTAAGCACATGAACCTTTTCATTGGGCAAAATATCCGCTTGTTTCATAAGAAGGCTGTCTACAGTAATGCTGCCTTCGTAATTCAAATCAACCCGGGTTACAGCAGCCCGATGGATCTTGGATTTATGCATTAAACGCAACATCTATTACCTCCGTTGTACAGGCTTCTTGAAAGTAGCAAGTAAAGAAAACTAAATGTCTAATTAACCTAATTGACCTAATTTCTAATCAATTCCCAATGCCCAATCAACCAATGACCAAATTTTGTTATTGGCTGTTGGGTCATTGGAATTTATTTAGGTCAATTAGAAATTAGAAATTAGTCATTTATTTAATCTCTCTACTCTCTACTTTTTTCACTTGTATCTATTATAATATTATCTATCAATCTCGCCTTGCCTATCCAGACTGCTAAGGCAATTAATACCTCACCGGAGATAACCTGTAAGGAATTTAACTGACCGGTATCTACTATGGATATATAATCTATCTTCGAGTCAACCCTTTCTATTATCTGTCTGATGCGGTTTATAATCGTTCCGGCATTTCTCTCGCCGTTTTTGATCATATCTTTTGCCTTAGCCAGGGCCCGGTAAAGAACCAACGCGTCTTTACGCTGAACAGCGTTTAAATACTTATTTCTTGAGCTCATTGCCAAACCGTCTTTTTCTCTGACAATGGGCAATATCTCTATTTCAATATCCATATTCAGGTCTTTTACCATCCTTTTAATAACCATTGCCTGCTGCGCATCTTTCTGGCCGAAAAAGGCTGTATCGGGTTTTATAATATTGAAAAGTTTAGCGCAAATTGTGGCCACGCCTGTAAAGTGCCCAGGACGTGCTTTACCGCAGAGAACCCGGGTTATTTTTTTCACATTAACATATGTAAGGTAACTCTCCGGATACATCTGTCCTGGCTCAGGCGTAAAGATAACATCAACTCCGGCCTTTTCTGCTTTAAGTCTATCCTGCTGCATTTGCCGGGGATAACTTAGATAGTCCTCATCCGGCCCAAATTGCGCAGGATTAACAAAGATACTAACAATTACTATATCTGTATT
>JAYEPI010000019.1:0-4776 GCA_034723835.1 Candidatus Omnitrophota bacterium
AGATTGACGGCATTTGAAGAACCAACTATCACTAATACAACAAAAAAGATATAAAAATACCCTAAATTAAGTACAAGGTTCTTAAAGAACGGTATATCGATTGTCCGGCCAAAACCGGGTTTGTAAAATAAAAACAGCCCGATAAGAAATCCGAGTATAATTTGGCCGGTAATTTTGGTCAGGGCTGTCAATTCCCGCGACCGCTGAGACCTGAGTTTTATATAATCATCTATAAACCCGATAAGGCCCAGCCAGCAGGTAGACATAACAGTCAATAAAATATACTTATTAAAAATATCCGCCCAGAGCAAAGTAGAAAAAATCACTGAAGCCAAAAGTAAAATTCCTCCCATAGTGGGAGTTCCTTCTTTAGCCGCATGAAGATGGTAAAGTGAATCTACATGTTTCCTCCTTACGACCTCTTTAACCTTAAATGCGGTCAACCATCTAATAACTGCCGGGCCCAACAATAAACTTATTAAAAAGGCAGTTACGGCCGCACCGGCTGACCTGAAGGTTATATATTTAAAAACATTAAAACCAAAAAAAATATCCCTTAAGGGGTACAGCCAGTGGTAAAGCATTAAAACACCTCTTATTCGTTGTGCGCCATGCGTATTGCGCTGTGCGTAATGTAGAAAAAATCTGTTTTTTACCCACTACGCATTACGCACTACGAATTACGGTTTATAGGAATTTGTAAACCCTTCAACAACCCTCTCCATCCCAACAGCCCTTGAGCCTTTAACCAGTACAACATCACCGGGCCGGGCCAATCTTTCCAAACAGCATTTTGCATCGTCAACAGAATCGCAATCAAATACTGCATCCTTTTTCATTCCGTATTTACCAGCTGCCTGAGACATTTCTTTAGCTGACCCGCCGACAGTAACCAGGATATTAATCCCGGACCCGGCTACCTTTTTGCCTATGCGCAAATGCGCGTTTTTACTCTCTGGCCCTAATTCAAGCATATCACCGCTTACCAAAATCTTTTTCCCTTTTACGGACAAACCTGAAAGAGTATCGATAGCCCAACCCAGGGAAAGAGGATTAGAATTATACGAATCATCTATTAACTTGACACCGCAAATTTCCCTTACTTCCATTCGGCCGGGAGGAAGGCTAATATTTGCTAAAGCCTTTTTTACCAGATTAAAATCAATTCCTAATTGATCAGCCAGGGCAATGGCTGCCAGGAGATTATAAATATTATGCATCCCTAATATTTTCAATTTTAACCAATTACGGCCATTTAAGATAAATTTTAATTCCCCGTTTGAACAAGATACTTTACTGGCCCGGAAATCACAATCTTCACTCATTCCGAAAGTCACTACCCTTCGGCCAAAACGCCTGGCCATCGATAACAACCTTTTGTCATCTCCGTTTATCACCACCAAATTTTCCTGATCCATTGCCCGGACAAGCTCGAGTTTTGCCTTATAAACAGTGTGAATATCCTGAAAAGTTTCCAGATGGGCCGGGCCTACATTAACAATAATACCCCAGGCAGGCCTGCTGATTTCTGTTAATCTTTTTATTTCTCCTAAACTGCTTGCCCCCATCTCTAAAACCGCTATCTGATAAGCAGGTTTTAAGTTAAGTAAAGTCAAAGGGAGACCGATAAAATTATTGAAAGACGCCTTGCTTTTTAAAACTTTATATTTCTGTCCGAGGATACAGCTTAATATATCCTTGGTTGTTGTCTTACCGGCGCTTCCGGTAATAGCGGCAATAATGCCTTTAAATTTATCCCGGTGACAGGACGCAATATCACCTAAGGCAGTAATTGTATCTTTTACCAGGAAGAGAGGTATTTTGTTTTCGACAGATACCAACTGCCGGCTGGAAATATTCCTCGAAATAACTATTCCCCCGGCCTTTGTCAATGCCGATATTATAAAATCATGCCCATCAAATTTTTTGCCTTTAATCGCAACAAATAATTCTCCTTCATTGATAGAGCGGGAATCTATAGAAATTCCCTTAAAGCTTGTCTCAAGGCTTCCCCGGATCAGTTTTGCTCCGGCAGCTGTTAAGATTTCCCGGGCAGTAAAACCCGCTAAAGATTGAGTAAGCATTCTGTCAAAATCTCCCTTACCACTTTATTATCATCAAATGCTATTTTTTTATTTCCTATAATTTGGTAAGATTCATGGCCTTTGCCGGCTATAACTACTATGTCATTTTTTTCTGCCCGGTAAAGACCTTCTTTTATAGCCTGATATCTATCGGGAATAATTTTATAATTACCTCTTTGGCTATCCATGCCTGATCTAATCTGGGCAATGATTTCCAACGGGTCCTCGCCGCGGGGATTATCGGAAGTCAAAATTACGTAATCCGAAAATTGCTGGGCCGTTTTGCCCATCAAAGGCCTCTTGGATGAATCTCTCATCCCCCCGCAGCCAAAAATAGTAATTATTCCTGCTTGTTTTAAAGGTTGTAAAGTATAAAGTAAATTCTCTAATGCATCGCTGGTATGGGCATAATCTATAAATACTTTAAAAGGCTGGCCTGTTTTTATCTCCTGTAATCTGCCTTCAACTCCTTCAAAATCACGCAAGGCCGCGGTAATAGTGGCCAAATCCACTTTCATTGATAAAGCAATTCCTATAGCAGCCAGGGCATTATAAACATTAAATTTTCCAACCAGCTTCATTTCCACTGCCAGCCTGCCTTTCGGCGTTTGAACGTCAAAAGTCGTGCCGTCGAAAGAAATTTTCTTTATCTTTCCTCTTATATCGGCCGGGCTGTCCATACCATAGGTTAAAACATCGGCTTTTGTCCTATTGACCAACATCTCCCCATAGGAATCATCAATGTTTATAATCGCCCGGCTGCGGGATGAAAGGCATTCAAAGAACTTAGCTTTGGTATTAAAGTAATTATCCATAGTCCGGTGATAATCTAAATGATCCCGGGTCAAATTTGTAAATACCCCTAGATCAAAATCTATACAATCAACCCGGTGCTGGCTGAGAGAATGCGAAGAAACCTCTAAAATCAAACAATCAATATTATCAAAAATCATTCTGCTTAAAAACGACTGTAAATCAACAGCACCGGGGGTAGTAAGTCCGGCAGGAATTATTTTATCTTTAAAACGACGGTTAATAGTTCCAACCCGGGCACTGCTTATTGCCTTTCTCGATAAGATACTATCGCTTAAATAAGAGGTGGTGGTTTTGCCGTTCGTACCGGTAATGCCGATTACCTTGACGTTGGAAGAAGGATATTCATAAAATCGGCTGGCTAGTTTTGGTAGTATTTTTTTTGTATCGGGAACAAGTATCTTGCTTACATCTTTTTTCTCCAGGGGTATATCCTGTTCCAGGATTACAGCCCGGGCGCCTTTACTTACTGCCTGTTTAACAAAATTATGTCCGTCAAATCTGCTGCCGGCTACAGCTATAAATAAATAGCCTTCTTTAACCGACCGGGAATTATCGGATAGACCCGCAATATCTATTTCAGCAAAGCCCTGTTCTAACTTATAATTTAAGCCGGTAAGCAGGGTGTTAAGTTTAACCTGTTTCATCGGGTTTTATCTCCAGGTAATTTAAGGTTTTTTCCGCCGCTTTTTTAAATACAGGGCCGCAGACAAATCCGCCAAAGTGAATAGGCCGTGGTTCATCTAAAATTACAACTATTGCGATCACCGGCTCTTTTACCGGGGCAAAACCGATAAATGAGGCTATGAATTTTTTAGAGGAATAACCTTTCCCGCCCGGCTCGGCCTTTTGAGCTGTTCCGGTTTTACCGGCTGCCGTATAACCGGTCAACTTGGCTAATTTACCTGTTCCTTCATCAATTACCGCGGTCAGAATATCCTTCATTTTCTCAGACACTTCTTTGCTGATTAATCTGCGAATTTCTATTGGTTTAAATGACCTGACAATCTTAAAATTTTCATCTCGTATCTCACTAACCACGCTGGGCTTAATCAGTAAACCGCCGTTGGCAATAGAGGAAATCGCACTTGCAAGCTGTAGGGCAGTAACAGCCACCTCCTGGCCCATAGGTATGGCGCTAATGCTGATTTTTGACCATTGGCTGGGATTTCTGATGATACCCTTGATTTCCCCCGGTAAGTCCACATTTGTTTTTTCGCCAAAACCAAATCGTCTTATATAGCGGTGCAATCCCTCCCTACCCAAAAATTCTTGAGCAACCTTTACTGTCCCGATATTACTTGAATTGACAATTATCTTCTTAAAGGTCAGCCAGCCATAAGGGTGATAATCGTGAAGAATGCGGCTTCCCATTTTATAGGCGCCTTCCTCGCAATAAAACTTATCATCTAAAGTTAATAACTTTTCCTCCAACACTGCGCTGGCAGTAACAATCTTAAACGTAGAGCCTGGTTCAAAACAATCTGTTATCGCTTTATTACGCCGCAGTCCGGCATCTGCAGTATTGAAAGAATTAGGATCGAACGCCGGATAATTTGCCAGGGCCAATATCTTACCGCTGGACGGTTCTACTATCACAATAGTGCCTGAGACCGCCTTCCATTTTTTAACAGCCTCTGAAACTTCTTTTTCGGCAATGTATTGTATAACTTCGTCTATGGTTAAAATCAGGCTGCAGCCGTTTACCATCGGTATAAGTTCTTTTTCTAAAACCGGGATCTTTTCACCCCGGGCATCTTGAAGCGCGTATTGCCAGCCAACTTCACCCTTCAAAAACCTATCATAATACAATTCCAACCCTTCCAAGCCCTGTCCGTCCAGATCACAAAATCCCAGTAGATGCGAGGCTAATTTACCT
>JAYEPI010000020.1:0-4746 GCA_034723835.1 Candidatus Omnitrophota bacterium
GTGCCTGCCTGATATAGTTAAAGCCTTTCCTGATTTAAAAGTTTTTATTGTAGGCGAAGGAAGCCAGAGAAAAAGACTGGAGCATTACGTAAAGAATTTAGGTCTTTTAGAAAATGTTGTTTTTATGGGGCAGTATGAAGATGTTCGCCGGATAGTAAGCATTTTTGATATTTTCGTCTTGTCTTCTTTAAACGAGGGTATGGGCCGGTGTTTATTAGAAGCGCAGGCCTTAGGTGTGCCAGTGGTGGCAACCAAGGTAGGAGGTGTCCTTGAGGTGGTTAAAGACGGCCTAACCGGCATTTTGGTTCCGGCGCGCAATCCAAAAGTTATGACAGAGGCCATAATCAATCTGCTAAAAGACAGATCCTTAAGAAAAGATATGTCAAGGCAGGCCAGAGGATGGATAGGTAATAAGTTTAACGCTGAGGATATGGTTGGAAAAATCGCTGATTTATATGAAGAGTTAATAAGAAAAAAACAATAATATAAAGGTAAAGATGTATATTAAGATACAGATTAAATTAATTTTAACGTTGGTTATCTTGGGTTGCTTTTGCGGTGTAAGTAGTGGGCAGGAATTAATTCAGGTGCCGGCGGCTATACAAATTAGCTCTACCGTCAGTGATGGAAAATATAATATTCTCGAGATTATAAAGGCTGCAAAACAAAATGACGTCAAAATAGTGATTTTAACCGATTGTGATTTTATGAGGTGGCAGTATGGGTTATGGCCGCTGCGAAGGATAATTAAAAAGACCGTAGAAAATAACTCTGTTTCTAATTATGGGATAGAACATTATCTCAAAGAAATAGAAGAGGCGCAAAAGAAAAATCCTAATTTAGTAATAATTCCCGGCGTAGAATCCGCGCCTTTTTATTATTGGAGCGGCAGTTTATTCGAAAATAATCTTAAGATGCATAATTGGCATAAGCATATATTAGTTATTGGATTGGAGAAAGTTAGTGATTACAGAAACTTACCCTCTGTTTCTAACAGCTATGGTCTTTTGCTGCCTTTTACCCTTAAGGATATATACCGTTTTTGGCCAATTTTAATTTTAATAATAGGGCTTTTATGTTTAACAAAGAGAAAGTTTAAATACAAAGATTTAAAAGGTTATGCCTTAGGGCCTTATTCTCGCGGGTGGCAAGTGGTTGGAATTATTGTTATAATTTTTAGTTTGTTGTTTTTATTTAATAATTTCCCTTTTCGCCGTTATAAATACGACCAATATCATGGAGAACGGGAGATCGGGCCTTATCAGAACTTTATTGACTATGTTAATGAAAGGGAAGGATTGACTTTTTGGGCTCATCCTGAGGCAGAGTATATTGGAAGAAGAAAGAATATTGGTATACAGACCAATGAGTACGCAGATCATCTTTTGCGGGCTCACGATTATACCGGTTTTACTGTATTTTATGAAGGATATGGGAAAATAGGATGTCCGGGAGGAATATGGGATGAAGTTCTCAAAGAATATTGTCAGAGCAGGCGAAAGAGGCCGGTGTGGGTCATAGGCGGATTGTGCTTTGATCAGACGGGAAATCTTGATGAGAATATGAAAAACTTGCGCACCATGTTCTTAATACCTGGTTTAACTAAGACAGCAGCCTTAAAGGCGCTGAAAGAAGGAAGGATGTATGTAGTAAGAGGAAGAAGGGAATTAAGATTAGATAAATTTATTATTAAAGATAGCCTTTCAAAGACAAAAGGAACTATGGGGAATGAGATAGATTTAAAAGGTAAAGCGGTAGTTGAGCTAAGCGGCCATTTTTTAAAGGGAGAAGTTGGAAATGCGGGTAAGGTGAAAATAGGATTAATAAGAAACGGGATTGTTATTAAAACATTTGAGGTTGCCAGTCCTTTTGACATAGCTTATGAGGATGATTACTTTAAGGAAAAAGAGAAAATATATTACCGTTTAGAAATCCGCTATTCAGGGGGAATACTCGTATCTAATCCTATATTTGTAAAATTTTAACGTTAGTAAAATATTTATGGTATAATAAAAATGATTTTAGCCATACATCAGCCGCAATATATTCCCTGGATGGGTTATTTTGAAAAAATAGATAAAGCCGATAAATTTGTTCTCTTGGATAATGTTCAATATAAAAAGAATGAGTGGCAAAATCGGAACAAAATACGCACTGTCAAAAGAGGACAATGGCTTACTGTGCCGGTCATACATAAATTCGGACAAAAGATAAATCAAGTCAAGATAGATAATAGCAAAAATTGGCGAAAAGAACATTATAAAACTTTAGTTACCAATTACAATAAAGCGCCTTATTTTAAAAATCACGAACCATTCTTTAAAATAACTTACGAACATAATTGGGAATATCTGGTAGATATAAATGTTCATTTTATCGAGTATTTAATAAAGTCATTAGGTATAACTGCTAAATTAATAAGGTCATCATCATTAGCTATAGAAGGACAGGGGACAGAAAGGTTAATAGAAATTTGTAAAAAACTAGAAGCAGATACTTATATCTCTGGGGAGGGAGCAAGAGTATACCTTGATTTGGATTGTTTTAAGCGAAATAAAATTAAGGTCATATTCCAAAGTTTTCAACATCCTATTTATACTCAAGCCTATG
The DNA here is from genome assembly GCA_034723835.1 of Candidatus Omnitrophota bacterium. Taxonomy (GTDB): domain Bacteria; phylum Omnitrophota; class JAUWXU01; order JAUWXU01; family JAUWXU01; genus JAYELI01. The sequence goes on from JAYEPI010000020.1 coordinate 2,611, forward strand.
ATAATTTTGAGCCATTTATGTCTATAGTGGATTTACTATTTAATTATGGGAATAAGAGTTTAAGAGTATTAAGAGGAGAAATTAACAAAAGCATTTAGTGGGACAAGCTTAAATATGTACGAAGAATATTGGAATTTGGCAGAAAGTCCGTTTGAGAATACCCCTGACTCCCGGTTTCTATATTATTCCAGGGAACACGAAGAAGGCTTATCCCGGCTTCTTTATGCAGTTGAAAGAAGAAAAGGCGCGGCCATGTTGACGGGTGTCTTTGGTTGCGGCAAAACAGTTTTAGGAAGGGCTCTTTTAACCCGGCTTAACAAAAATGTTTATCAGATAGCTCTCATAAATAATCCTCACTTAAAATCAATTGAACTCTTAAGATCCATAGCTCGGCAGTTAGGAGTAGAAAATCTTCCGGAGAAGCTGACCGAAATGTCTGCAGACCATTTTCTTCAGGTCATTGAAGAAATACTGCTTAATAATGTAAAAGATGGAAAGGAAACTCTAATAGTAATTGATGAAGCGCATGTTATAACAGATAATGATATTTTTGAAGAGTTGAGGTTGTTATTGAATTTTCAATTTGAAGATAGATTTTTACTTACCTTGATTTTAATGGGACAGCCGGAACTGGCAGAAAGGATAAGGAAGAATAAACAATTTTCCCAGCGCATAGCTATAGGATATAATCTTGGGCCGTTAAGCCAGATAGAGACGGAAAATTATATTGAGCATCGTCTTAAAGTAGCGGGAGTTCAAAAACAAATTTTCAACCCACAATCGGTAAAACCCATTTTTCAAAATTCAGGCGGAATACCCCGGCGTATAAATAAAATTTGCGATATGTGTTTGATGATTGGTTTTAATTATGAAATTAGGACAATAGATGAGGCAATTGTAAAGGAAGTGGCGGACAATTTTGGGGTGTAGTTTATATATATGGAAGGAGGGCTAAAGGAATGAATATAGTAGCTATTGGTGCACATCCTGATGATATTGAATTTGGTTGCGGAGGGACTTTAATTAAATATGCGCGAAAGGGTCACAGGGTATATCTTTTAATTTTAACCAAGGGCGGCGTGGGAGGAACCACTGAAGTTAGAAAAAGAGAGCAGGAAAATGCGATAAAATTTATGAAAGCTAAACAAGTTTTCTGGGGAGATTTTCGTGATACGGAACTTCCGGTTAATAAGAAATTGATTTCTGTGATTGAGAATGTTATAAATAAAATAAAGCCCCGGATTGTTTTCTTTAATTACTTTGATGATACCCATCAAGACCATAGAGTAGCAGCTCAGGCTAGCACCTCAGCCACAAGATATATAAAAGAGGTGTTATGTTATGAAGTTCCCACCAGCCAGAATTTCCAGCCCAACATATTTGTAGATATTGGAGATGTATTAGACAAAAAATTGGAAGTACTAAAAATACACACCTCTCAGATTAATAGAACAAGAGTTGAGAATTTGACTATTTTAGAAAGCGCCCAGTCTTGTGCTATTTTCCGCGGCTATCAGGGAAGAGTAAAATATGCAGAGGGATTTAAGCCTATCCGTATAATAAAGAAAATTTAAATCATGCAGCCGTTATTAATTTTTTTATTCTTTTTTTTAATTGCATATCTTTCTACACCCCTCTTTAGGAAACTGGCTTTAAAATTTAAGATTTTAGACAAACCGGGCCGCAGAAAGATACACAAAGAATCTATTCCTCTCCTGGGAGGGCTGGCTGTTTATTTATGCGTGATATTGGGATTTGTCTTAGATTTTACTAATCTACGTTTTCTTTTAGGGATATTAATAGGCGCTACCTTAATATTGATAATGGGCGTAATAGATGATGTCAGGGGATTATCTGCCCAGCTTCGGTTAATAGGCCAACTTGTAGCTACGCTGATAATAATCAGCTTTGGAATTCGCCTTAGTTTTTTACCTAACAATTTGTGGGGTAATATAGGAGAAATAATCCTGACTTTAATCTGGGTCATAGGTATTACTAATGCCTTTAATTGCTTGGATGGAATAGACGGTTTGGCATCAGGAACTGCCGCTATAAGCGCGCTTTTCTTTTCTATCATCGCATATCAGACCAATCAGCCGGGGATAGCGCTGGCAGGCCTTATTTTAATGGCAAGTT
>JAYEPI010000021.1:0-4622 GCA_034723835.1 Candidatus Omnitrophota bacterium
CGGGGAATTACAAAAGGCAAAAGTTAAGGTTAATCAAGGATTTTTCGGTAAGATTCTCGCCGGGAATAAACCGTTTATAATTGATAGTTCGGTTAGGGGAAATAAAGAAATGCGGTCATTCAGCGATACTTATAAAATGAATAATGCTTGTCTTAGCCCGATCAGCGCAAAAGGCACACCGATAGGATTATTGATAATAGGCAATAATCTGAAAGATTTTGTTTTTCAAAAGGATGAGTTGGAAATAACAAACATTTTTATCCGCCAGATAGCTATTGCCGTAGAGAATGATTGGCTGGCAAAAAAGGCCGCTGATTTAACCTTAAAGGATGAAATAACTGATTTATATAATGAAAAATATATTAACAATCGCTTACAAGAGGAAATAAAAAGGGCTATTATGTATCAGCGGCCCTGTTCATTCGCGATACTTAATATCGATGATTTTAAGGCATACAAGAAAAATAATAGTGAGTTGGCCGGCGAGGCTGTATTAAAAAAGATCACTGTAATTTTAAATAAGAACATTTCTGATGTGGACAAAGCAGCAAGGTTAAAGGAAGATATTTTTGCTTTAATCTTGCCGGAAACAAATAAAGGAGAGGCTCTTAAGATAGTCGAAAAGATAAGAAAAATTGTTGAAGAGTTTTCCTTTTCCGGCGAGAAAAGCCAGCCCGGGGGCAGGCTGACCGTCAGTGCCGGTATCAGCGCTAATCCTATAGACGGGCTTACTGCCGGGGATTTAATTGAGGTTGCCTCAACTGCTTTAGGCAAGGCAAAAAAAGAAGGTAAAAACAAGGTAGCAATATAAATATGTCCGAGAATAAACCAGGCTCAAAACAGTTAGGACAATTATTATTAGCAAAGAATGTGATAGATGCGCAACAGTTGAATAATGCCCTGAATTTTCAGAAAAAAGAAGGGTTTCTTTTGGGTGAAATACTGGTTAGGCTTGGTTACACAACCGAGGAGGAAATAGTTATTGCCCTGGCCGAAAAGTACGGTTACCCGTACCTTTCTTTGGTTAGCTGCCAGATAGCCCCTGAACTGATTAAGATTATTCCGGAAAATGTTGCCAGGCAATATTACGTTGTTCCGATAGATAAAATAGGCGAAGTGCTTACTGTAGTTATAGCTGACCCCACAAATAAACTGGCTATAGATGATTTAGAGTATATTACCAAATGCAAGGTTCAAATCTTTGTCAGCACCGCTACTGAAATAGTAGAGACGATAAATCACTGCTATAAGTCGGAAAAATTCTTAGGCACTGGGCTTAACCCCGAGGACCATATTTCTAAAGTAGATTTTAGGGGAGTAACAAAAGAAAAGAATAACGAAGAAAAAAATAAATGAAACAAAGAGGTTCTTTTTAAAATGTCGTGTCAAATTCGAAAAAGTTTCAAAAATTCGATAAGTAAAAGCTCGGGGGATATTCTGCGAGTGGGAGGATCCACACCGGGCGGAGGGGCCCGCGAGCAGAATAGCCCCCGAGCTTACCTGGTTTTTGAATTGTCTATCAACAGTCTGGCTGCCACTCGAATTGGCAGTAAAATGTCGTATCAAATTCGGGAAAGATTCAATAAAAATGATTAAGTCGCTTAAAGAACGGTTAAGAGATATTTTGATAAATGGCAGGTTGATTACTCCTGAGCAGTTAAATGAGGCTATCGGTGTCCAGAAGAAAAAAGGCGGACATTTAGCCAGTATTTTAGTTAATTTAGGTTATATCGGCGAGAAGGATTTACTGTTAACCTTAAGCAGAGAATTAAACATTCCTCCGGCAGACTTATCTAAACTGGAGATTTCTCCGGAAATTATTAAACTTATTCCCAAACATATGGCCGAACATTATGGAATTGTCCCGATTTCCAGGATTGGGAAGACCTTGACTGTAGCTATGTCTGATCCGTTAAATGTTTTTGCTATGGATGATGTAAAAGTCCTGACCGGTTTTAGTATAAGGCCGGTTGTGAGCACTGAAAAAAGCATTGTTCAGGCTGTTGAACGCTATTATGCGGCGCCGGCATCTGTAACTATTGAGGATATTATTGAAGAAACAAAAAAGTCAAAAATGGAAATAGTTATTGAAGAAACAAAGGAAGAAGGGGGTATCGATTCGGGAGATCTTTTAAGGCTGGCCCAGGAGACACCGGTAATTAAAGTAACCAATGTATTATTGGCTGAAGCCATAAAAAGGAAAGCCAGCGACCTTTTAGTTGAGCCCTTAGAAAATGAATTGCGTATCAGATACCGGGTAGACGGAATTTTACAAGAGGCTAAGGCCCCGCCGAAGAGTATGCAGAATGCAATTATCAGCCGGCTGAAGGTAATGTCGGAATTGGACATTGCCGAACGAAGATTGCCTCAGGACGGAAGGTTTAAGATAAAAATAGGAAATAGAATGGTGGATTTCAGGGTCTCTATTGTTCCGGCAAGCTTTGGAGAAAAAGCGGCTTTAAGGGTGCTGGATAAATCAGCCTTGATGCTGGAAATGGATAAGTTAGGTTTTGAGCAGGTCAATCTTGAAAAAATAAAAGAGTGTTCATCCCGGCCGCATGGAATGATTTTAGTCTGTGGGCCTACCGGCTGTGGAAAGACTACAACCCTTTATTCTATTTTAAATTTTGTTGACCGGCCGGAAAAAAATATTATTACCGTAGAAGACCCTGTTGAGTATCAACTGAAAGGGATAAACCAGGTTACTTACCGGGAAGATATAGGGCTTACTTTTGCCAGGGCTTTAAGGTCAATACTCCGGCAGGATCCGGATATAATTATGGTGGGAGAAATCAGGGATTCCGAGACAGCCGATATAGCTATTAAGTCAGCGCTTACCGGCCATTTAGTGCTGAGCACTCTTCATACTACTGATGCGTCTGGTTCAATAGTACGCCTGATTAATATGGGGGTAGAGCCGTTCTTAATATCCTCATCGGTGATAATGGTAGTTGCCCAGCGTTTGGTTAGAATACTTTGCCCGAATTGCAAAGAATTTTACGAACCGGGACAGCAGCTGAAAAAAGACCTGAGATTAGCCGGGGATAAAAAGTGGATTTTTTACCGGCCTAAAGGCTGCAAGGCTTGCGGGGATACCGGGTACAGGGGCCGAACAGGAATTATAGAAGTATTGGTTTTGACTCCGGCGATAAAAGAATTGGTTATGAAAAGGGCCTCTGAGGCAGAGATGAAGATTGCTGCCAGGAAAGCCGGGATGAACACCCTGCGTGAGAACGGCTTACAGAAAGTAAAGAATGGGATTACCAGTTTGAAAGAAATTATGCGGGTAACAGCTGCTGATAGGGATTTGTTATGATATCTGGAGTAAAGAATGGTTAAATCCTTAAAGGAAAGATTGATTGATTTGTTGATTAAAAGTAATTTAATAACCCGGAAGGATTTAGATGAGGCCATTAAAACTCAAAGTGAAAAAGGAGGCAAGGTCAGTCAAATTTTAGTCAAGCAGGGTTCGATTTCAGAGAAGGATTTAATGATCTGTCTGGGCCAAAAATTAGGTATCCCGCCGATCAATCTCTCCAACTATAACATCAAGCCGGAGTTGATTAAGCTTATCCCCAATCATGTCGCCGTCCATTATCAGGTTATCCCTGTTTCCAAGATAAAAAATGTGCTTACGGTAGCTATGGCTGACCCGTTGAATGTTTTTGCCTTAGATGACTTAAAAAGTATTACTAATTGTGAAATAAATCCGATTATTGCGACTGCCGGAGGTATTACCAAAGCAATAAATTCTTGTTATCAATCCCCGGTTCAAATGGAAGACATATTAGAAGAGGCTAAAGAAACCGATATCGAGATAGTGAAAAAAAGTGAGGAGACAGAGGATGTTGCCGGGATAACCCGGGATATCACAGAGATAACCCGGGATAGTAAGGAAGCGCCGATAGTAAAGATGGTTAATTTGATATTAACTGAGGCCTTAAAAAGGCGGGCCTCGGATATCCATATTGAACCTTATGAAAATAAATTTCGTGTCCGCTACCGGATAGATGGAAATTTAATTGAGGTGTTTAACCCGCCTAAGGTGATACAGCAGGCAGTAATAACCCGGCTTAAGATTATGTCTAATTTAGTGATAACCGAACGCCGCTTACCCCAGGATGGAAGGTTTAAAGTAAGACTTAAAAATAAGGAAGTGGACTTTAGGGTTTCCAGTCTGCCGATAAGTTTTGGCGAAAAGATAGTTCTTCGGGCATTAGATAAGTCCAGTCTGCAAATAGGGCTGGAACAATTGGGATTTTTGCCCGGGCCTTTAGAAGAATTCGAAAGGATTCTCAAAGAACCCTATGGTATGATATTGATTACCGGGCCTACCGGTTCCGGAAAGTCAACCACCCTTTATTCAATCCTTAACCAATTAAATACCCCTGATAAGAATATAATGACGGTTGAGGACCCTGTGGAGTATCGTGTTGACGGAATAGGCCAAATGCAGGTAAGGCCTGAAATTTCACTCGATTTTGCAACTGGCCTAAAATCACTCCTGCGCCAGAGTCCGGATGTAATATTAGTTGGAGAAATAAGGGATTTTGAAGCAGCTGATACAGCAATTAAAGCCTCTCTTACCGGACAGTTTGTTTTTTCAACCCTGCATACCAATG
>JAYEPI010000022.1:0-4620 GCA_034723835.1 Candidatus Omnitrophota bacterium
AGTTTGATATCTTTAAAGGAATTATTATTTATCTGCGGGTAATGCAAGGCTGTGTTCGGCCCCGGATGAAAATCAAGCTTATGTCTAATAATAAGACCTATGAGGTTGAGGAAGTTGGTATTTTTACACCCCGGCCCTGCAAGGTTGACGAATTAAGCTGCGGGCAGGTAGGATATATTAGTTGTAACATAAGAGAAGTGGGAATGGTGAATGTCGGTGATACTGTAACTGATGCTCTATTGCCATGCAGACAAAGCCTTCCTGGCTATAAAAAACTTATTTCACTGGTGTTCAGCAGTCTTTATCCGGTCAATAGCAAAGACCATTCCTTACTGCGTGAAGCGCTTGGCAAACTAAGGCTTAATGATGCGGGTTTAGTATATGAACCGGAAAGTTCAGCCTCTCTCGGCCCGGGATTTAGATGCGGATTTTTAGGGCTTTTGCATATGGAAATAGTTCAGGAAAGACTGGAAAGAGAATTTAATCTCGCTTTAATAACTACTGCCCCCAGTGTTACTTATCAAATTAAACAAAGAGACGGTAGCCTTATTACTATTGACGATCCCTCCAAATTTCCGCTGGCTTATAAAGCAACCCAGATGCTTGAACCCTACATCAAGGCATTTATAATTATTCCCAAAGATTCATTAGGGGCTATAATGGAATTGGCTCAATCCAGGCGAGGAGTCTATAAGAGCACGGAATATTTAGACGTAGAAAGGATTCTGTTGGTTTACGAACTTCCTTTGTCCGAAATACTGGTCGATTTTTATGATAAAATAAAGTCGATGACCCGGGGTTACGGCTCTTTGGATTATGAATTTATAGGATATATCCCGACAGCCCTCGTAAAATTAGATATCTTGATTAACGGAGAGGTTTGCGAAAATTTATCCTCAATAGTATATAAAGAAAAAGCCAGGGCCCGGGGACAGATGCTGGCCAGCAAACTAAAGAAGTTAATACCCCGGCAGCTTTTTGAGGTAGTGATTCAGGCAGCTATTGGCAGTCAGGTTATTGCCCGGGAATCGGTCAGGCCCCTGGGTAAGCACGTGACCGGAAAGTGCTACGGCGGAGATATTACCCGTAAACGTAAACTCTGGGAAAAACAAAAGGCAGGAAAGAAACGTATGAAGCAGTTTGGAAAAGTCAAAATTCCCCAGGAAGCCTTTATGGCTGTTTTGACCACTAAATAAACTTTGGGCTGCAACTTATTGTAGGGGTCGGATTTATCCGACCCTCATAGAAAGGATTGATTAAGTGAAAAAGAAAACTAAGTTAGTTATCCGCGAATGGGTCGAATCTTTGGTTGTTGCTTTTATTTTAGCTATGATTATCAGGATATTTATTGTTCAGGCATTTAAAATTCCCACTTCCTCAATGGAGCCGACACTGATGCGCGGAGACCGTATCCTGGTTAATAAATTTATCTATCGCTTTAAAGAGCCCGAAAGATGGGATATAGTTGTATTCAAATATCCCCTAAATCCCAAAAAAGACTTTATTAAAAGATTGGCAGCTAAAGAAGGAGAGAAAGTTACCATTATTAACGGGAGAGTGTTTATTGACAATAAAATGGTTGACAATCCTTACCTTTCGGAATATTACTCTAATCAAGGGGATTATGGGCGGGAAAATTTAAAAATAAATATACCGAAAGATAATTTATTCGCCTTAGGAGATAACAGCTTTAACAGTAAAGACAGCCGGTATTGGGGTTTTGTCCCCCGGAAAAATCTGATTGGTAAGGCCTTTCTTATTTATTGGCCGTTGAATAGAATAAAAATCCTGAATAAATGATTACACAGACTTTAAAATAAGATTACACAGATGACAACAAAGCTGTCATCTGTTTTTTAATCTGTGTAATCAAAATAGGAGGTAAAAGATGAAAAGGGTAATGGGTAAATGTTTGGTTTTGTCATTAATGCTTGGGTTGGTAAGTTTGGCGGCAGTTTTTGATGTTAATGCCGGGTTAACCGAAGCCCAGCAAAAACTGCTGGCCAAACGGGCTGCCCAGGTAGATGCCTATAGAAACATGGCTGAAAGGGTTAAGGGTTTACGGATTAATTCTACAACCTATGTGCGTGATTTTATAGCGGTTAGCGACCAGATCAGTACTGACCTTAACACATTTTTAAAAGGCGCGGAGGTAATTTCCGTAAGATATTTAGCGGATGGAACCTGTGAAGTTGAGGTATCAATGCCGGTTGTCCGGATAATCAAAGAACTTAGAAGGCTTCACCGTGTTCACTGGGAGAGGGTTCATAATTTTCGCATTCAACCGCGCGATTTTGCCAGGATTACGGCTTATTATACAGAAGCCGTGCTAACGGCCGAAGGTTCCGGTGTTCCGCGGATGCAGAAGACTGCTATGAGTGCTTCTTCAGCAGTCCCCACTATGGGTATCCCGGGCTGGGAAAATGTAACTGCCCAGGGCCGGCTTATGGCTGAAAGAGCTGCCAAGGTAGATGCCTATCGCAACTTAGCTGAACTTGTTAAAGGACTGCGGATTACATCGAATACTTATGTGCGTGACTTTGTGGCTGAAAGCGACCAGATAAACACTCAATTAGATACCTTTATTAAGGGAATAAGACAGATAAGTCCTTATCGGTATACTCCGGAAGGTATATGTGAGGTAGATGTTGAAGTAACCGTTAGAGAGGTAGTTAAGAAATTAAAAGAAATTCGTAAGTGGTATATCCGCGGCCGTTACCCCTGGCGCCGGGTATATCTTAAAACCATAAGGTTTGAGAAAATAGTTGGTTATTATCCTGCCAGGACTATCAGGGCTGCTGGCCAGGGCGTTCCCCCGGCTAAGTATATTAAACAATCTTCAGTTGCACCGGCAGTTTCACCGGTTATTCCTGCCTGGGCAGGAAATACTCTTAGGGTTACCGGCGTGGGTATAGCACCGGAAGGCAGCGCAGGATCGGAGGCAGCTATTATGGCTGAAAGAGCCGCCGAGATAGATGCCCGGAGAAAATTGGCTGAGGAAATTTACGGAGTTCAGATAAATTCCACTACCACGGTAACCGATTTTGTGGTTCAGTATGATGAAGTTAAAGCCAAGGTGGAAACTTTTTTAGCGGGCGCTAAAAAAATAGATACCAGATTCTTGCCTGACGGCAGTGTGGAAGTGGATATTGAGATTCCATTAATAGGGTTATGGGAGATGGTTAAAAGGGGGATGTATTGAAAAATTTAAGATTACTTATTGGTATTACGGCCTTATCGGTTATGCTGTTATTTACTGAGGCAGTTTTGGCCCAGGTAGCTTGCAAGGAAATGATCGGGGAAGGTATGGCAGCAGGTTCTTCTTTTATTTCGCGGGAGGAGGCTCTAAACCGCGCGTTAAGGAATGCTATTGAAAAAGGCGTGGGAGTGCTTATTGATTCCGAGACCATGGTTCAAAATTTTCAACTGCTTGACGATAAAGTATATTCCCAGGTAAAAGGTTATGTGGAAAGCTATGAAATAATCAGCGACAATCAGGGGCAAGGGGAAGTTTATAGAATTAAGGTGAAGGCAATAGTTGCTCTTGCCAGGTTGAGAAAAAATATTAAGGGTTTGAATATTGTAATGGAAAAAAAGCACAAGCCAAGGATTATGATGATATTTTCTGAGTCAATTGACGGCTTGGAACAGCCCGGATCAGTAGTTCAGACAGAAATGGAGAATGCTTTTCTTGAGAATAACTTCCCCTTAATTGATAAAGCGCAGATGGAGATGATTAAATCCCGGGATGCTGCCCTAAGCTATGCCGATCCTTTAAAGGCGGCTGCCCTGGGCAGACGTTACGGAGCCGAGGTGGTTATAGTAGGACAGGCTGCCAGTGACCTGGTAGATACCTCCCGGCCCTATGGTGTTTCTGTCTATGCCTATCAGACCCAGGTTTTAGTCCGGGTTATTAAAGTGGATATTGCCAGTTTAATGGCTTCGGATAATATTGAATCCCTGCAAAGAGGAGGAGGCAGGATTCCTACTGCCAAGAAATCATTAAAGGACGCTGGTGATCAATTAGCTGATACGATCATGAAGGGACTTGTCGAAAGATGGAGAAGTGAGGTATATAATTTAGTAGGTGTTCAAATAGTTTGCGAAAACACTACCTTTGATAAATTAAATTTATTAAAAGATAAACTTAAAAAATTAGCTGCTGTTAAGAGCGTGAGTGAAAGAAGTTTCCTCAAAAATATAGCAGTTATAGATGTAGAGATGGTTGGTGACAGCAGTATGCTGGCTGTTAAATTAGGCGAATTTACCGATCCTTTGGTGGATATAGCCGGTAAGACACAGAACAGGATTCATCTAAAATTCTTGGAATAAAAAACATTCTATAAAAATTATAAATGATTACACAGATTTCAAAATAAGATTACACAGATTACTCAGGCAAAACTTATCTGTGTAATCTGTTTTTTAATCTGTGTAATCAACTATAACTGAACATTATATCTGGAGGTTGAGATGTTTGGAAATAAGGCTTTGGTGGCAAGTATTTTGTCTTTTTTAATCCTGTTTGGATTGACCAGTCAAGACGCATTTGCAAGGACTAAAAGAAGGAAAAGTAAAAAAGAAGTAGTTTCTGAATTACCGTCTCTTCCGCCTTTGGTA
>JAYEPI010000023.1:0-4557 GCA_034723835.1 Candidatus Omnitrophota bacterium
TTGTGGTAATGTTCTGTCCGGCTGGTGGCTATATCCACCTTTGATTTATCTTTCATAACTATTGTCGCGGTCTTAAACTTCTTATGAAGGACCAGGGCAGCATTAAATTCCCGGGCTAACTTTTTAGCGAATTTCTGGATATCTCCCTCAATAACAATATCAACATCCAGGTTTTTAACTCCCAGCATCAGGTCGCGGACAAACCCGCCCACCGCAAAGACCGAAATATTATTTTTATCGGCAATTCGACCGACTGTCTTTAAAACACGGAGGATACGCTGCGGTAAAGCCTTTTGCAGTTTTTTTGTAATATCCTTTTTTAAAAGCGGCCTGACAATTCCTCCTTCAATGCGATCAGGTTCCTGCAAAACAACCTCTTCGGTTAAACTTGCCTTACTTTTCATTTGCCTGCCGAGAAAATCCAAAATTCTTTCCTCAACCTGTTTCAAGCTAAGATCCTTAACTATTCCACTGGAAGCTAAATTATGACCGCCACCGCCCAGTTTAACGGCAATCGCACCGACATCAATATCAAAACACTGGCTGCGGGCAACCATCTGGACCCTATCCGGCAGCTCTACTAAACAAAATATAGCGTCGCACCCTTCAGTATCTCTTAACTTATGGGTAAGAAGGGCCAGGTCCTGAATATACCTGCTGCTGGATATAGCGGTGATTATTACCCGCTTGCCTGCAAAGTTATAAGATTTAGCCAGGTTTAAGAACCTGATTAAAATCGAAGTTTGAATAGGATCTAACCGCCGGTTTAAATAAGAAGAAATTATTTTTAAACTTGCGCCTTTAGAAAACAGAAAACCAACAGCATCGATATCTTTTTTCGTTGTGCTCAAATAGGTAAGCGCGCCTGTGTCCTCGTAAATTCCTAATGCCATAATCGTAGCCTCGATTGGTGAAATATCAATCTTCTTTTTAAGCAGTTGATCGGCTAAAAGCGTGGTTGTGGCGCCTAATTCCTCCGACCTTCCGGCAGTTGCTTTTATATCCTGAGCCGCAGGAGGATGATGGTCATAAATAAAAATCGGTATTTTTCTTGAAAGCAGCTGGCGGGCTTTTCCAATACGACTGGCTAATCTAGTGTCAACAATAACTAAACGAGCGATATCAGAAATATCGCACTCCTTTTCCTTTTCAATCTTAATTATATCCTGGAAAAAGTTAAGAAATTGGCTTACCGCCTTTTCCGGTGAACCGGGAATCATAAGTTTGGAATCGGGATATAATTTTTTGGCTGCTACCATCGAACCTAAAGCATCAAAGTCAGCTGCTTGATGGGTAACGATTAAGTCCATATTTCTCCTTTAAATAAAATAATACCCTGTAACCACAGATGATCACAGATGATGCCGAATGTAGTATTTTTTTAAGAAGTTCTTCGGCATCCCGAAGAATAACTAAAGAAGTTTCTACATTCGGGGAAAGATACAGATGGGCATAGATAAAAGATAAATACTAAACCCGAAAGTTTATTTAGAATTTAGGGTCTAACAAATATCTGTGCTAATCTGTGATTTTCTAACATTGCATTTTTAGACATCATCTGTGCTAATCTGTGATTTTACCTAGGGTCGGGGGTGATATTTATGATGAATAGTTTTTAAACGGTTCTTGTCTATATGGGTATATAACTGAGTAGTAGATATATCGACATGTCCGAGCATCTCCTGAACAGCCCGCAGGTCAGCTCCCCCTTCTAATAAATGAGTTGCAAAAGAATGCCTGAGGGTATGAGGTGTTATTGTCTTATCCAGCCGGATTAACCTCGTGTATTTCTTAATTATCTTCCAGAGTGTCTGGCGCGATATTTTCCTGCCAAATCTGTTTAAAAAAAGGGGGGGTAAATCTGTCTTTTTAACCAATTCCGGCCGCACCTTACTTAAATAAACCCGGACAGCCCTAGCGGCCTTTTTACCAACAGGAACAATTCGTTCCTTACCGCCCTTTCCTTTACACTTAATAAATCCAACTTCTAAATTTAGATCCGATAACCTTAAATCGCTTAATTCGGCTACCCGCGCGCCTGTGCCGTAGAGCACCTCTAAAATAGCCCTGTCCCTTATTCCAATCCAGCTGGAAGGGTCAGGCTCAGATAACAGCCTATTCACCTCGTTGACATTTAAAACCTCGGGCAGCCTTTTCCATAATCTAGGAAATAGCAGAATATCGGTAATATCGCCGGATACATAGTGCTCAGCGGCCAGGAACCGGTGAAAAACCTTTATTGCCGCTAAACCCCGGCTAATAGAATTAACCGACAAACCTCTGTCTTTTTGAGTAAGGGAAAAATCAGTAACATCCTTTCTCTTCACCTTATCAAATGAATAAATACCTTTTTTTCCCAAAAATTCGATATATCTACGGAGGTCCCTCTGGTATGCCCGAATAGTATTATTGCTTAATCCCCTTTCTACTGTCAGGTAATTCAAAAATTCAGCAAGAATTTTATCCATTATTCATCCGGCTTTATCCAGCCCTTCATTTTATTATAAGAAAAATTTCTTTGAATCTCTCTTTTCTGCCTGGAAAGCTCCCTTTTTAACCTTTGAATCTGGATTTTAGTTAAACGCCTTTTAATAAGTTTTTTGGTTAATCCTTTAATTTTAACAATCGAGGCGGTTAAGGCATCTCTTTTTTCGCCTATCAGGCAAATTTGCATCCTTTCTAAGTTTTGAATAGTCCTCTGGCGTAATGAAACATCTTTCTTTTTATTCAAACCTAATTTCTCAATCAATTCTTCCTGACATACCTTCCAGAGCACATAAGCATCTTTATAGACACGGGAGCAGGGAACTGCCTTACCGGATAGATCCGCGCTGTCTTTCCCTTCCTGTCCTTTGCTCCTAAACAGCTTAGGAGGTCTTCCTTTTTTTAAAGTAACACATCCGCTGAATGCCGTTATACTAAATAAAATAACACAATATACTGCGAATCTTCTGGGTATCATTTTTTAATCAACTCCCTAAATCCTTTTTCATCCAGGATGTTTATCCCTAATTTTTTTGCCTTATCATATTTTGAGCCAGGGCTGCTGCCGGCAACAAGATAAGCGGTATTTTTACTCACGCTGGAAGAAGATCTTCCCCCCATCTCCCTAATCAAATCCTCTGCCTGCGGGCGTGTATAGCCATTCAGTTCCCCGGTAAATACAAATGTTTTATTGATTAGTATCTGTGGTTTTTTCCCGGGCCGCGCCTGAGACATACCCACTCCGAAACGCTTTAAGCTCTCAATCAATCTCCGGGCAGTTTTGTTATTAAAAAATTCCTCGATAGATTCGGCCATCACCGGGCCGATCTCTGCTATGCTTTGCAAATCTTCTGCTTTAGCCTCCATCAGCTTATCCATACTGGGGTATTTTTCAGCAAGAATTTGAGCAGCCTTTTCACCCACATGCCTGATACCCAGCGCAAAAAACAATCTTTCCAAAGGCCGGGATTTACTTTTTTCAATTGAGAGGAGTAAATTTTCCGCTCTTTTTTCCGCAAACAAATCGAGCTTTAAAAGACTTTCTTTGTTTAAGGCGTAAATTTTGTCTAAAGTTAGAACAAGCTTGCTCGCTATTAATTGCTCGACTATAGACTTTCCCAGCCCTTCTATATCCATTGTTGAACGCGAAGCAAAATGCAGCAGGCTCCTTTCTATCTGCGCGGGACAGGAAGAATTAGCGCACCTAAAAGCAACTTCTCCTTCTTTTTCCCCGGCAATCGGCCCACCGCATACCGGGCATTGCTTCGGCGGGTTAAAACACTTTTCTTTACCAGTTCTAACTGACTCTATCACCTTGATAATCTTGGGAATTACCTCGCCTGCCCTTTCCAGCAAAATTCTGTCGCCAATACGGACATCCAATCTGTTTATTTCATCAAAATTATGAAGTGTTGCTTTGGATATGGTTACACCGGCGCACTCCACTGGCCTTAATTCAGCAACCGGTGTGATTACTCCGGTACGGCCAACCTGCAGTCTGATATTTTTTACTCTGGTAGTTACCTGATGCGCGGGAAATTTATAGGCAACGGCCCAGCGGGGGCTTTTTAAAGTATAACCCAATTTTTTCTGCTGTTGGATAGAATTAACCTTAACAACCACCCCATCTATCTCATATTGAAGATTGGAACGTTTATCCTGCCATTTATTACAATAGTTGATTACCCCGGTTATGTCTTTACAAAGCTTTATATTAGGACTGATTCTCAAGGCCCATTGTTTAGCCGTATGCAAAAATTCCCATTGGGAATTAAAGGCTTTACCCCCTTCAATATCACTGAAAGAATGAATAAAGAAATTCAGGCGCCGCTTGGCGGTAATCCGGGGATCAAGCAGTTTAAGGGATCCGGCAGCGGCATTTCTGGGATTCGCAAACAGGACTTCTTTATTATGCTTGCGTTGTTTGTTCAATTTTTGAAAATCCTGATGCCCCATATAAACCTCTCCGCGAACTTCAAGAACACGGGGTATCGGGTATTTCTTATCAGAAGCAGGCTGTAATTTCAAAGCCAGGGACTTTATCGTGTGCAGGTTTGAAGAAATATTTTCTCC
>JAYEPI010000024.1:0-4482 GCA_034723835.1 Candidatus Omnitrophota bacterium
ATTACAACAAAATTTTTATGTGTTAATTACATTTTTATATATTTTGGGTATAATATGCCCTTTAAAATTAACCAAAAAGGGCTAATATATATGGCACCAAAAGTAAAAGATATAAATAAAGTAATTAGTGATTCGATAGAATTGACCCAGTATCAGTTAAAAGCAGGAGATATAAAACTGATCAAAGATTATGGAATTAGATTGCCTGCGGTATATATAGATGAAGATCAAATGAAGCAGGTTTTTGTAAATGTTACTTTAAATTCTATTCAGGCTATGCCCCGGGGCGGGGATTTAATTTTTAGGACATTTACACAGAGATTGAAAAGTCTGGAAGAAATTACTGTAAGGGGGGCAGAAGATTTCTTCAATATCGGAGAGCCGGTTGTTATTGTTGAAATAGAGGATACGGGAATAGGTATTCCTGAAGATAAACTGGGCAAGATTTTCGACCCTTTTTTTACGTCCAAAAGGCCGGATAAAGGAATGGGCCTGGGTTTAAGTATTACCCAGACGATAATCCGCAATCACAGAGGGTCAATAAGAATTGAAGGTAAACAGGGCAAGGGTACCAGGGTTAGTATAACCCTGTCCGCTGCAACAGAAAAAGGGTGGTGAGAATATTGGATAAAAATAAAATATTGATAATTGACGACGAAAAGGATTTTTGTCTGTTGTTAAAGATGAATTTAGAACGTTCAGGTGAATTTGAAGTTGCAATAGCTACCGACGGAAAAACAGGAATCGAAAGGGCCAAAGAATGCCGGCCGGATTTGATATTGCTCGATATTATTATGCCGGGAATGGACGGCGCAATGGTAGCTTATAGTTTAAATAACGACGCAATTACGAAGAATATCCCTGTGTTATTTCTTACGGCAGTGGTTAAAAAAGAAGAGGTGGAAGATAGCAAAGGCATAATAGGTAACCAGCATTTTGTTTCTAAGCCAGTGAATGCTGAAGAGCTTATAGCGCAGATTAGAAAGGTTCTTAAAAAAAAATAATTTTAAAGAGGCCCCTGAAAAACTCTTATTTAGGAAAGAACCAAAATTTATTTGATTTTACGGCCGGATTATGATATAACAACAGGACATAACAACAAAAAGCTAAAATGGCCAAGATATACCCTTTTCAGGGAATTCGTTATCATCAAGAGAAGATCAAAGATATATCAAAGGTAGTAGCTCCTCCCTATGATATCATATCCCGGGAAGCTCAGGAAAATTATTATAACCTTAATAACCGCAACATCATCCGCCTCATACTAGGTAAGACTGAGCCGAAGGACAACCCTACTAACAATAAATATACAAGGGCAGGGGATTTTCTTGCTGAATGGATAAGGTCCGGGATATTAAAAAAGGAAAAAAAAGCCTCTATTTATCTGTATGAACAGGGTTATACGATTCACCGGCGGCGATATTTAAGAAAAGGCCTTATAGCTTTGGTACGGCTGGAAGATTTTGAGGATAAGGTAATTCTGCCTCATGAATTGACTTTTTCCGGCCCAAAGAAAGATCGGTTGCAACTTATGCGGGCAACCCGGGCAAACCTTAGCCCGATATTCGCTTTTTACGAAAGCGACAATAATACTATTTCACAGACTATGGCGGATTATAGCAGCAGACAACCGATCATTAAATTAAAAGATAACGATAACATAAGGCATAAGTTATGGGCCATAGACTGCTCCCGGGATATAAAAAAAATAGCAGTTTGCCTGAAGGGTAAGTCTATTTTCATAGCTGACGGTCACCACCGCTATGAAACCGCATTAAATTTTAGAAATGAGATGAAAATAAAAAGTGAAAATTTTACCGGTGAGGAAAAATATAATCGTGTTATGGCCTATTTAGTTGATATTAATCAGAACGTTACTCTTTTACCTGCTCATCGGTTAATCAAGAGAAGTAAAGATATAAATATGAGGAAATTAGAAGAATTTTTTCTGATAAAAATGAGTAAAATGAACCAGCTTTTAAACCGGATGAAAGAAGAAAACCACCGGCATATATTCGGAATGTATTATAAAAAGAAATGTTATTTGCTTGTTCTTAAAAATGAAGCTATGGTTGGTAACTTAATGGATATTCAGGAACCAGAAGTATGGAAAAAGCTGGATGTAGTGATACTGCATAAGTTATTGATTGAGCATATTCTTAATGTAGATAAGAAAGACATAGGTTACAGTACGGATGAAAACAAGGCGGTTGGGCTTGTAGACAACGGGGAATATGCAATAGCATTATTTCTTAATCCAGTGCGGATAGAAGATTTCAAGGCTGTGACCAATGCCCATCGTTTAATGCCCCAAAAATCAACTTATTTCTATCCCAAGCCGTTGAGCGGGTTAGTGATAAATAAATTTGAGTGAAGAGACATGGCAAACACGTCAATGACGATAGAGGGAGGATGAAAGAATGGTGAAGGTCAAGAGGGCTTTGATTAGTGTATCTGACAAAAAGGGTATAAAAGAATTTGCCCTTACGCTTCATCGCCTGGGTGTAGAAATTTTATCTACCGGCGGGACGGCAAAACTACTTAAAGAAGCAGGTATTCCGGTAAAGCCGGTGTCGGATTATACCGGTTTTCCGGAAATGCTGGATGGCCGGGTTAAAACGCTTCATCCCAGGATACACGGGGCATTGTTGGCCTTAAGAGAAAATTCCGAACATATGAAACAGATAAAACAGGCCCGGATTGACCCGATAGATATGGTGGTGGTTAATCTTTATCCGTTTGAAAAAACAGTAGCCGGCAATGATGTTGAATTAGAAGAAGCAATAGAGAATATAGATATAGGCGGGCCGTCAATGCTTCGTTCCGGGGCAAAGAATTTTAAAAATGTAGCAGTGGTTTCCAGCCCGGATAGTTATCAGGCAGTGTTAAAAGAATTACAGGAAGACGATTGTACTTTAAGCGATAAGACCCTGAAGAATTTGGGGGTTGAGGTGTTTAAGCTGACATCGCATTATGATGGAGCTATATATGATTATTTAAAGAGAACAGAGAACCCCGAAGGACAAACCTACGGGGCAGCCAGAGAACAGAGAACAGAAGGATTTCCGAAGAGTTTAGACTTGAGTTTTGAGAAAGTGCAGGATTTAAGATATGGAGAAAATCCCCATCAGAAGGCGGCTTTTTATAAAGAGGAAGACCCTGTTCAACCGGGTGTGGTTGGCGCTGAACAACTTCACGGCAAGGAGCTCTCGTTTAATAATATAATTGATTTAAACGCTGCCTTAGAAATTATCAAGGAGTTTGAAAAACCCGCGGCAGCGATTATTAAGCATACCAATTCCTGCGGAGCAGCTGTGGCAGACTCTCTGGCCGGGGCCTATAAAAAAGCCCTGGAGTGTGACCCATTAAGCGCTTTTGGAAGTATTATCGGGTTGAATAGAAATGTAGATGCTTTTACGGCTGCAAATATTATCTCAGCCGGTTTCGTAGAAGCAATAATCGCTCCGGGTTATGACGCTGATGCGCTTGACCAGCTTAAGAAGAAGAAAAATTTGAGGATTTTAAAAGTAGGATCGATATCTTTAGATGCATCTCGGAAACTCGTTGATTTTAAGAAAGTAGTAGGAGGGCTGCTGGTCCAAGACTATAATCAAAAAGATGTTTTGAAGCAGGAATTAAGAACCGTTACTAAAAAATTACCCAATGACAACGAAGCGGATTCATTGATTTTTGCCTGGAGAATATGTAAACATGTTAAGTCTAATGCCATTGTTTTGGTTAAGGACTTTTATACGGTAGGTATTGGCGCCGGCCAGATGAGCAGGGTTGATTCAGTGATTATTGCCTGCAGAAAGGCAGGTGAAAGGACAAAAGGCTCGGTTTTAGCCAGTGATGCTTTTTTCCCCAAGCGGGATGCGATAGAGACAGCTGCTCAAGCCGGGATAAAGTCTATAATTCAGCCCGGCGGCTCAATCCGTGACCAGGAAATAATTGATGCCTGTAATGAATGCGGGATTAGTATGGTGTTTACCGGAACGAGGCATTTTAAGCACTAAAATATAAACATTAATACTGGATACTAGATGCTAGATAAACTCAAATGACCAAAACCCGGGTTTAGGATTTAAAACATTTGGATTTAGATATTATTCGGGATTTAATGCTTCGGATTTAGGATTTAATTGTTTAAAATGAATTACAAAGAGGCACTCAAGTATCTTGATTCCTTTGTTAATTACGAAAAGATCATAGACTATCCTTATAATTCCTCTTTAAACTTAGAGAGGATGAAAAGTCTTTGTAAGTTCTTTGATAATCCGCAGGAAAAATTTAAATCCATTCATATTACCGGAACAAAGGGCAAAGGTTCGGTGGCGGCTATGCTCGGCTCTATACTTAAAGAAAACAGCCTGAAGGTTGGTCTTTATACGTCACCCCATTTGATTTCGCCGAGAGAAAGAATAAGGGTGCTGGATAATAGGCTACAGGCCGCAGGCTACAGGCCGCAGGTTGACTTATTAA
>JAYEPI010000025.1:0-4423 GCA_034723835.1 Candidatus Omnitrophota bacterium
GTTTATATGGCGCAATAAACATTTTTTGCGCCAAACTCTCACCCTTTAGCAAGTGGATTTATCCCCCCTTGCGCAAAATTAAACACAGGATAAATAAGATAAAAAATGGATATGCGAAGAGAAGAACTGTTAGTGCGCTATCTGGCAAAACTGAATATTGACCGGAGCACTCTTGAGAAGATTAAAGAAATTCTAAGCCCAGAACTAAACTGGGCTTATTTTTTTGACCGGGCACAGAGTCAGGGAGTTACATCTTTGGTCTATAAAACCCTATCCGAGATAGACGATGCTAAAACTATAGTGCCCGAAGATATCTGGAAAAGATTAGAGAATCGTTATTATGCGGTTGCCGCTCGTAACACTTTATTATATCAAAAGTTAGCCGGTATATTGGCAGTTTTTAACCAGGCAGGTATTGAAGTTATTGTGCTTAAGGGAGCGGCGTTAGCTGCCTTGGTCTATGGCAACGTGGCCTTAAGACCAATGACGGATATAGACCTCTTGGTTAAAAAAGAGGAGCTATGTTCCATCGATGCCAGATTGAAATATCTTGGTTATTCACCTGCTGACCACTCAATAGGGGGGATCAATCTTCGTTCAATCTCCTACCTCACTACCTTTGATTACCGAAATTCAACCGGAAACTCTCCTTCCTTGCATATCCATTATCATTTTGTCAACTCAACCATTCCCACCCATTCTTATATTGATAAGATAAAGATAGAAAAAATCTGGCAGGAGGCAGAACAAATTGAACTTGCCGGCGCCAAAACATTGGTAATGGCCCCGCATCACCTCCTTATTCACCTTGCTGAACATTCGCTGCGAGTATTCCATTCGCTGAGCAAACTCTCCTACTTCTGCGATATTAATCAAAGCATCAACTTTTACCGCAAGCGCCTGGACTGGGAGCGGTTCCTCAGGGATAGTTTTGAGTTTAACCTTGATCGAATGGCCTACTTTAGCCTGTATTTTACTACTAAATTTTTGAATACCCGGATACCGGAAAAAGTCCTTTCTGCGTTGAAACCTTCAGGACTGAGTTGGGAAGAAAGGATTTTTGTATGGCTGATTACTGCAAATAGGCGTTTTCCCGGCTCAAGTTATCTGCTTCATTTAGCGATGAATAAAGGGTTGTTGGAAAAAGCAAGGTTTATTTTAAGAACCTTCTTTCCTCCCCGGCATATTCTGGCCCAGAGATATTATATTCCGGAGTCAAAATTGAGCTATTTTTATTGTTTTTACCGGATAAGGGATATATTTTCTTGCGGCTATAAAGGCATTCGCTTTCTGATAGGAAGGTCTTATGGCTGACTATCCTCTAGCCGCAATAAAAAAGCCGCAATAAAAAGTGTAAAAAAAGTTGACAAGGTTTTTATTATATGGTACATTTAAAGTTAATACTTAACTTAAAGTAAATGCTGTAAGTAAAGCAATGAGGACAATATGTCCAAGAATTTAATCTCGACAAAAGAGATTGTAGAAAAATACGGCATTCCCTATTCTACGGTTAATCATTATACGATTACCGGCTTACTAATTGTTGCCGATAGAAGGAAAAATATGAGATTATATGATGAAGCGCAGGTAACAAAAAGACTTGCAGCGATAACCCGGTTAAGAGGTAAAGGTTATCCCCTACATCTAATCCAGCAGGAGTTAAACAAGGCTTAGAAAAGATATGTATAATGAATATTGGGGTTTTAAAGAGAAGCCATTCCAGAATACACCCGACCCGCGTTTTTTCTATAAATCTTCCGAGCATGAAGAGGCCTTAATGAAGATGCTCTATACGGTTGAGGAAGGATTGGGGGGAGGTATGCTTACCGGGGTTTTTGGCTGCGGAAAAACGGTTATCGGCCAGGCCCTTTTAGAACAACTCCCCGATGATAAATATAAGATAGCGTTTATTGTTAACCCTCAACTTGAATATGTAGAACTTCTCAGGGCTATTGTGCGCAATTTAAAGAGTGTGGAGTTACCTGCTAAAAAGACTGAGCTTTCCACAGATTCTTTGCTGGAAATTTTAGGCAATATATTGGAAAATAATGTCAGGGACGGAAAAGAGACAGTGGTTATTATTGACGAAGCCCACATTATAAAGGACGAAAGTATGTTCGAAGAATTACGGCTTTTGCTGAATTTCCAGAGAAGAGACAAGTTTTTATTAACATTGCTTCTATTTGGCCAGCCGGAATTAAAACAGAGGATTGAGGATAATAAACAATTAGAACAAAGGATTGCTATAAAAAGTCATTTAGAGGCCTTTAGCCGGGAAGATACCCGCAATTATATAATCCACCGGCTTTATGTAGCCGCGAAAGCAGATTCCGTCTTTGACGAAAGCGCTTTTAAGATAATTCATGATCGTTCCGGGGGTATTCCCAGGAGGATAAATCGAATTTGTGACCTAAGCCTTTTAGTGGGATTGAGCAAGGACATAAAAAGCATTAATAAAGATATGGTAGAAGAGGCGCTGCAAACCATTGGAGGCTGACCCAATTAGATACATTCTGTTGAAGTTATAACAGGGAAGATGTATAATATAACAAAAGGGGAGATTAATGAATAATTTTAGAAAATATAGCGTTATATTTGTCCTTTTTGTATTTTTGACAAATATGTTATGCCCGGCTGCGTCCGCTGTGCGAATTAAAAACAGGGACATAGATAAACAGGAAGAAAAGATAATTTCTCAAATAGAATTTTATTATAATCAAGGCAAGGAAAACCTTGCTAAAGGAAAATTTCTTACCGCCATAGTGAAATTTAATAATGTAATCAAACTGGAAAAAGATTTTTATATTGCATATACACCTTACGCAAAAGAATATATCCAGCGGGCTCAAGAAAGAATAAAAGAAAAGGAAACGAGGAGTTTAAGCTTGGATATCGGGAAAAAGCCGGAAGAAAGGCGGGCCGCGGCAAAGAGCGAAGCAGGGCCCCTTAATAAAAGCTATGAATATACTATTGGCGAAGCGGATGTGCTGTATGTGCATATCTGGCAGGAAGAGACATTGAGCCGGGAAGTAATCGTTCGCCCGGATGGAAGGATATCTTTTCCTTTAGCCGGAGATATCACTACCGCAGGCTTAACCTTTCCTCAGCTGAAAGAAGAGCTTACCAAAAGACTTAAAGGCTATATTAAATACCCTGTGGTTTCCATCTCCCTCAAAAAACTGGGAGGTGAAAAGGTTATTGTCCTTGGAGAAGTAAGCGCGCCGGGGGTCTATTCTGTTACGGGGAAAAAGACTGTGTTGGAGGCAGTTGCTCTGGCAGGCGGTATTACGCCGCACGCTGTCCCCTCCAGTACAATACTTATCAGAGGCGGATTTTCCAACCCCAAAGGGAAAAGGATTAATTTAGCCCGCGCCATTAATAAAGCTGATATGAGTCAAAATGTCGTTTTGCAGCCCGAAGATGTTATTTATATTCCCAAAAAATTTATTGCCAATGTTAATTATACGTTAACTCAAATTCTCGGGCCAATATCTCAGGGCCTGGGTATTGCTCAGACATTTCACAAGTGGTAAGAGGAGCATAAAAGGAGGGTATTTTGCCGCAATATGAATTAAATTTAAGAGATTATTTAAGAATTTTTCATAAGAGAAAATTTATCATAATTACGGTTTTCCTTATCACAACCATAGGCAGCCTGGTCTATTTTTCTGCCCAGCCGGCAGTATATGAAGCTTCCACTACAGTTAAGGTATTGGAACGACAGAGTATAGCCGGGCTCCTTACAGAATGGATTGTTTATATACCGGCGGATATAATGGAGTCGCAGGCTAAGATAATCGGAGGGTTCCCAATTGTAAAGAAGGTTGCTCAACACCTGGGTTTGATAGATGACAGCACGCCTACTTCGGAAATTCATAATGTGATAGCAGGTTTGCAGGGCAGAATTACTACCGAGAGAGTCGAACAGACTAACATTATTGGAATTACCGCCTCTGCCGGCAGCGCAAAAGAGGCAATGGATTTAGCCAATACAGTGGCGCGGATTTATGTGGAAGAAAATTTATTGGAGAAAAAAAAGCAAGCTACCACTGCCCGCCGGTTTATTCAGGAACAATTGTCTCAATTAGAAAATAGGTTAGGAGAGGCAGAGGAAAAATTGAGAAAGTTCGGAGATGAAGTGAAAAATATAAGACTGGCTGAACCGATCCAGGAAAGATTGGTAGATTTAGAATTTAAATTGACTGCCTTTTCACAGAAATATACCGATAAATATCCCCAGGTAATACAGCTTAAAGAACAGATTAAAGATTTAGAAACACAACTGGCGGGATTTTCCGGCCGGGACCTGGAGTATGCAAGACTGGCCCGGGAAGCCGAGGTCAATAAAAAACTTTATGGTATGCTTAAGGAGAAACTCGAAGAGGCGCGTATTACCGAGGGCCAGAAGGTGGGGGATATTTCT
>JAYEPI010000026.1:0-4411 GCA_034723835.1 Candidatus Omnitrophota bacterium
ATTTACCAACGGCTGTTTTGACATAATTCATTCCGGCCACGTAAAATACTTAAGCCGGGCCGGCCAAAAAGGCGATGTGCTGGTTGTGGCCTTAAACAGCGATTCATCGACAAGAAAAATTAAGGGCAAATCAAGGCCGCTGATTCCCCAGTATGACAGAGCTGAGGTTGTTGCCGGATTAGAATCAGTTGATTATGTAACCATCTTTGAGGAAACTACCCCTCTAAACCTGATTAAACAACTCAAACCGGATGTGCTGGTCAAAGGCGGAAACTGGAAAAGAAAAGAAGTTGTTGGAAAAGATTTTGTCGAGAGCTGCGGAGGCAGGGTTATTATTGCCCCTTTGGTAAAAAACCGTTCAACCACAGCTATCATCAAGGACATCCTGAAGAAAGGTAAATGAACCCTAAAATTTACCGGATTATCGATGCAAACCTGAACAGATCGCGGGAAGGTTTGAGGGTCTGCGAAGATATAACCCGTTTCATTTTAAATGACAGCAGGCTTACTTCCCGGTTTAAAAATTACCGTCATCAACTCACTGCCATCTCGCAAAAGCTTTTCTTGACTGCCAATGAACTGCTTAAATCCAGGGATAGCCGGCGGGATATAGGTAATTACATTTTTGGGCTGAAAAAGAAAAAAAAGCAGGTAGAGGAAATTTTTATTGCCAATATCCGCCGGTCTGAAGAAGCCCTGCGGGTGCTGGAAGAATTTTCAAAGATGCTAAATAAAAAAACAGCCGGGGATTTTCAGCAATTGAGGTTTAAGTTATACACATTGGAGCAAAAAGTCCTTTTAAAAATAATTGCTGAGGCTTAAGTTGATTCATAACCCCTCACCTTGGATAGGCGGGACATTCCTGTCCCGCTTCATGGTATGCTTTTAAAAGATAGCTTGAAATTATATATAATCATTGATAAAGGCTTAATCGGTAAAAGAAGCGAAATAAAAATTGCCTCTGAGGTTATTGGCGGCGGCGCTACAACCATCCAGCTGCGGGATAAACATTCCAGTGCCCGGCAGTTGACAAAAATCGGCCGGGAGTTGAGAAAACTAACTAAAAAATACAACGTTAATTTTATTATTAACGACAGGCTGGACATAGCATTAGCTGTAGATGCCGACGGCATTCACTTAGGCCAGGAAGATCTCCCTTTGAAATTTGCCAGGAAATTGGCGCCGAAAAAAATAATCGGAATATCCACTCATTCGTTTATTGAGGCGCGTAAGGCTGAACAAGAGGGAGCTGACTACATTGCCCTGGGGCCGATTTTCAAAACATTTTCCAAACTAACCGGCCCTCCGGTCGGCGTTAAAATAATCAACCGGCTCAAAAAATCACTCAATATTCCCCTGGTGGCTATTGGCGGCATAAATACCGCTAATATAGAAAACGTGAAAAGCCAAAAACCGGATGGAATAGCAATTGCTTCAGCCGTGTTAAAGAACAAAAACATAAAACAGGCAACCTTAAAAATTGCTAAACTGTTAAATTGACAGTATGGTAACCGTCATCCTGCGGCCCTCCGGCCAAGCTTTTGTTCTCCAACAGGAAGGCCGAAGGACATGCTTGACCGCAGGATCCAGAGCAACGATATTTACAGCTAACCGCAATAGTGCGTAGCGAAGCGGAGCCTCCCCGAAGGGGACGCACGACGCAATACGAAATAGGTGACCTTTTGCAACCTGTGACCTTGTGACTTTGTGACCTTGCATCATGTGACCCGGAGCATTTATGACTCAACTCGAATCTGCCAGAAAAAATAAAATTACTCCCTTAATGAAAAAAATAGCCCGGTTGGAAAAGCTGGAACCGGAATATATCCTATCCGGCATAGCCCAAGGCAGTATAGTAATTCCGGCCAATATTAATCGCAGGCTGTCCCGGCCCTGTGGAATAGGAAAAGGCCTGCGGACAAAGGTAAACGCTAATATCGGCACCTCGGCTGAACAGGCTGTGTTGAAGAAAGAAATTAAAAAGTTAAAGGTATCTCTGGAAGCAAAAACCGATACAGTAATGGACTTAAGCACAGGCGGGGACATAGTAAAAATACGCCGGGAAATTATTAAAAATTCCCCCGTGCCCCTGGGAACTGTCCCGATATACCAAGCAGCCATTAATACGGTCAAAAAAAGAAAGACAATTGTCAAGATGGAGAAGGAAGATATATTTTCGGCAATTGAGTCCCAGGCAAAAGACGGGGTTGATTTCATGACTATCCATGCGGGGATTACCTCAGAAACCTTAGATCGTATTAAAAAAGGCCCCCGGTTAATCAACATAGTAAGCCGGGGCGGCGCGTTTCTGGCAACCTGGATGCTTTATAATAAGAAAGAAAACCCCCTTTATGAAAATTTTAACCGGGTATTGGATATAGCCCGGCGTTACGATATAACTCTAAGCCTGGGGGATGGTATGCGTCCGGGTTCGATTTCTGATTCTACCGACAGGACTCAAATTCAAGAATTAATTTTACTCGGCCAGCTTGCCCGGGAGGCGCAGGAAAAAGGCATACAGGTTATGATTGAAGGGCCGGGGCATATCCCGGTAAATGAAATAGAAGCAAATGTAATTTTACAAAAAAAACTTTGCAATCAGGCGCCTTTTTATGTATTAGGGCCCCTGGTTACCGATATAGCAGCCGGATATGACCATATTAGCGCGGCCATCGGCGGAGCAATAGCAGCTGGTAAGGGGGCTGATTTTCTCTGTTATGTTACTGCATCCGAACACATAAGGCTTCCCTCAATAGATGATGTAAGAGAAGGAGTCATTGCCGCCCGTATTGCCGCCCATGCCGGAGATATTGTCAAGGGCGTAAAAGGCGCCCTGGAACAGGATATAGCTTTATCTAAGGCGCGTAAACACAGAAACTGGAAAGAACATATTGCCCTATCTATTGACCCCCGGCGTTCACAACAACTCAGGGAAAAGAGTAAACCAAAAATCTCCGATGTATGCACGATGTGCGGGGAATACTGCGCCATTAAAGTGGTAGAAAAGTTTTTTAAACAATGTGACACAGTCTGAATGCAAAATGGTTTAATGGATAACAAAAGAGAGACCTGGAATACGCATATTGGAATGATCATGGCGATGATCGGCACAGAGGTCGGCCTGGGTAATATCTGGAGATTTCCCTATCTTGCCGGTAAATATGGCGGCGGAGCCTTTCTTATCCCTTACGTAATTATTTTGTTTGGGATCGGAATATTTGCCATGATGGCCGAGTGGGTTATGGGCAGGCATACCCGCAGGGAACCTTTAGGAGCTTTCCAAAAAATCAGGTTTCCTTTTGGCCGTGATGTCGGAGCATGGGGAGTAATCGGGCCTTCCTTTTTATACGCATACTATATTGTAATAACCAGTTGGGTAATCTTTTTTGTCGCAGCCTCGTTTGGAAGATTATATTTCGGGGTTGACGTAGAAAAATTTTTTCTGGACTTCCTGGCCAGCCCCTGGATTTTTGTAATTCACGGATTGGCAGTATTCATCACCAGTTTTATTCTGGCATTGGGTGTACAGCGCGGGATAGAGAAAGCATGCCAATTTATGATACCCGCTTTATTTATCCTCCTGATTATAGTGGTTATTAGGTCTGTTACCCTGCCCGGGGCAAGTGAAGGAATAGAATTTTATATGCGGCCCCGCTGGAGCGGACTGCTTAACCCGGCTACCTGGATTGCGGCCTTAGGCCAGGTGTTTTTTACTCTTAGCCTGGGAATGGGGGCAATGTTAATCTACGGCTCTTATTTAAAAGAAGGCTGGGGGATACCCGCTAATTCAATTGCCTGCGCATTAGGCAATACTTCCTCATCAATACTGGCCGGATTTGCCATATTTCCCGCTGCATTCGCTTTAGGATTTGGAAAACTCGTATCAGGTTCCCAAAGTATCGGTTTAACATTTATGGTTTTGCCTAAGGTATTCGAAAAAATGCCTGTTGGCTGGCTATTCGGTGGATTATTTTTTATTTTGCTTACATTCGGGGCTCTTTCCAGCGCGATTAGTATTCAGGAACCAAGTATTGCCTGGTTAAAAGATGAAGTCGGCTGGTCAAGAAAAAAATCAGCGCTCCTGACCGGGATATTGTTCTGGTTAATGGGGCTGCCTTTCATAGCCAACGGTTACCTCAAAAACGCCGGACTGGGCCAAAAATTAGCCCTGCTTAGCAAAATGGATATGGTCATTGGACAATTAGCTTTGCCTTTCTTCGGACTGCTGTGTGTTATTGCAGTGGGGTGGGTTATGAAAGAAAAGGGCTTTCAGGAAATCAACAAGAATGCCCGGTTAAAACTCGGAACATGGGTCAGGCCCTGGATAAAATTCGTAGTTCCTTCGGTTACTATTTTAATCTTTGCGCTTACCTTACTCGAAAAACTCCAGGAACTTGGAGTAATCAGCGAT
>JAYEPI010000027.1:0-4411 GCA_034723835.1 Candidatus Omnitrophota bacterium
CGGCAAAGTTCAATTCCTTCATAGGCCTTGTTTAGAACGGGGTTTGGTTTGATGTCCGCCAGTTCAAAACAGGTAATCCCTTCTTTGGTTAAAAGCTCTCTGGCCCTTTCATAGATTCCGTATTTCTTAACGCTTCCCCGGCCAGTAACAATCAGAATGCACTGGGAATACTTTTTGGTCTCTTCAGCCAATCCTGCAATTTGGCCTCTGCCGAATAAAATTTTAGTCGGAATATCATAGAGAAAATTTAACATTTAAATGAGGACATAACTTACAAAAATCTTTGATTTTTGTAAGTTATTTGTCCGAACTTTAATGAGCGCATAAGTTACCGAGTCCGTAGGACGAGGTAACTTATTGCGCGAATTATACCGATAGCTGCAAGAAAATTTAGAATAAATTTTCGCAGCGCTTAGCTATCGGAATAGATGGTTTAAAAATCTTCAATTTTCGTAAGTCATATGCTCATTTACTGCAACACTTCGACAGCCTTATCATTATCCTCGGCCTTCATAACAAAACGGCCAAAGGTCCCGCGGCCGCCCACACTGCCATAGCAATATAACAGGCTTACATCTGCCTGTTTAAGCTTTGCCGCGATCTCAGCCAGTGCGCCGGGTTTATTTTCCAGATCAACTGCTATAATCTCTTCCTCTTCCACTTCCCAGCCTTTAGTCTGTAATGCAGATAAAACCTTTTGATTGTCCTCGGTAACAACATGAAACCTTGCTTTGCCTTGAAATTCGTAGGCATCAATAGCATTAATGTTCACGCCCTGTGCCGCTGCAAGCTCAGCTACTTCTGAAAGCATACCCGGTTTATCTTCGGTAACTACTGTTAGTTGCTTGATTCGATCGATCATTTTATTCTCCTCCCTTTCCTTTTTTTCTCAACGACTCCCAAACAAGAATAATAAACTTACCCAAAAGCCAGATAGCCAGAATAAGAAGTATAATTCCCAGGATAAGCCTTAAAAATAACCCCAGCACTAAAAGCAACGGGAAAAATAAAAGCCCTATTCCGGCCAAAACAGCCGTTGCCACCAAGAAAATAACCCCTATTAAAAATGCCTTCATATCTACTTATTCACCCCCTTTATCAAGTATATCCCACTCACCGGCTATCCCGTAACCGCAGAACTTGCATTTATTATCCACGATGTTATTCTCACTGACTACATAACCCACCCGCCTTACTAAAAGCTTCTCGCATTTCGGGCAATAGGTGTTTTCTGCCGGGTTACCCGGTACATTCCCGATATAGACATATTCCAGTCCTGCATCCAGGGCTATTTCCCTAGCCTTTTCTAATACTTCTATAGGCGTAGGCGGCAGGTTTCTTAGTTTAAACTGCGGATGAAAACGGCTAAAATGTAAAGGTGTATCTTTGCCCAAATTCTCTTTTATCCATTCGCACATCCTTCGGATACTTTCCGGATCATCATTAGCTTTGGGAATAATCAGATTGGTTATCTCAAGCCACACCCCTGCTTGCTTAACTATCTTAAGAGAATCTAAGACCGGCGCTAACCTGCCGGCGCTCATTTTGCTGTAAAAATTCTCGTTAAAACCTTTAAGGTCTATATTGACTGCATCCATGTACCTGCATAATTCCCGAAGCGGCTCTGGATTTATATAACCGCAGGTGTGCATAGTATTGAATAATCCCTGCGCCCTGGCAAGCTTGGCTGTATCCAGCATATACTCATAAAATACAGTCGGCTCGGTATAGGTATAAGTGATTATCCGGCATTTATTTTTGATAACGGCTTCTATTAACTTCACCGGAGGCAGATTATAGTGTCTTGTCTCCTCGGGTTTGGCTTGGGAGATCTGCCAGTTCTGGCAGAATATACAACGCAGGTTACAGCCGGCAGTAGCGATAGAAAAGGCCTTACTTGACGGGGCTACATGAAAAAACGGTTTTTTCTCTATCGGATCTATATGAACAGCGCAGGGCTTACCATATACCAGCGTATATAACTTACCGCCCTTATTTTGCCTTACAGTGCACAACCCGTGTTCACCGTCTTTGAGGATACAACGGTTAGGACAAAGTTCACAGCGCACCCTATCCTCAGGCAGTTCTTGCCAGTAACTTGCCTCTTGCAGGTCAAGATCAACATCCCCACCTGCACTTTCTTTACCAACAATCAGCACTGCAAATATTACAATCGCTATAAAAATTGATATAAAAATTAATCTATAAAATTTATTCATTAAATTTTATTATAGCCCATCAGGGCTTAACTTTCAATAACTAAATTTTGTGGGCTGCGTAAAAATTTTTGTGTATTTTATGTGGTTTTCTTCACCGTCATCCTGTGGTTTAACTACAGGATCCAGGTAAATATCGTTTCTCTGGATTCTGCGGTCAAGCCGCAGAATGACAAAATCTGTGTTCATCTAAGCTAAGATTTCTCGAAATTTTTTACTTATCAGCCTCTTTCAATCAAATTATTTCTAGAAATGACCAGTATTATCAGTCCGGCAAATTTAAGCATAGCTATAACCAAACAGGTATTAAACACTCCTAAAACAGGCAAAAACACCATTCCTCCCAATATCCCGGCAAGCCATCCGCCAATAAGGTCAGAGCTATAAAGAAGTCCTGTCCTGGCGCCTAATTTATCAACAGCCCTCAGATACATTTTACCAGCTAAAGGAAATTCACTCCCTACCAACGCACCGGCTGCAAAGCAAAATACAAGAAAAAGAGGTCTGGTAAAATTATCAATCAGCAAAGAAATTATTAATGCCAGAAGTATTATTAAAAATTCCAAGCTCAAAAAAACAAACCAGTCTTTCTTAATGCGCCTTAATCTATTGGTCATAACTATACTTCCTAAGGCTATACCGGACATAAATGCGGTCAACAGTATTCCTATCTGATAATAAAGATATCCGTAACGTATCTGAAAACCGAATATTAAAATAAGATTGATCAACATACCGAAAAATCCTGTAGCAAAGATACAAAAGGGTATGCCTATCCTGCTAAACCGGCGGTTGGATAAATAGGCAAAATATATTATCCCAGTTAAAATAAACACTAACACAGATAATATTTTCAGATTCACTCTTTCCAGTGCCTTAAGAATTTTCCCCATGTATGGCGAAAACTGGGCATTCCAATAGGAACCATATTTAAACACCGCTAAGGGCCTGAAATCCTTATTAGTTTTATGGGTTGCGCCCTTAAGTGTGCCTAAAAACCAGTTAAGCCGTCGGGGGTCAAACCTATATTCAAGATATGAAATTGAAAGAAGCCTTGTTTTTAGACCCCGGGAATTTATCCTTTTAACGAGCAGTTGGGGTGTGACTTTTAATATACCCTTACAATCAGAGGCCAGGAACAGATTATTATCTCCCGGAATAACCCGGACATATGGGTATATTCTTTTAAGGCTGTTAAGGATACATTTATTAACATCCCTTAACTGCGGGCTGAGATACGACAAAGATCCGGCTAAGCTAAACGCCAGCACCCCGCTATTTTTTAATCTTTTTTTGGCCAGGGAGAAAAATTCTTCTGTAAAAAGCCTATTTTTCTGTAAATCAGAAGGTTCAGATACCCCGATCAAAACCAGGTCGTAACTCTCAGCGGTTTGCTTGATAAACCGTCTTCCGTCTGAATATTTGATGTGGACCCTTTGGTCGCTAAGTTCTTTTTTGGTCAACGCGGTGGGATATTTCCTGACCATTTCTAAGATTAAGGGGTCTATTTCCAGATAATCAATATTTTTTACCGGATGTTTTAAAATTTCATTTATCAACCCCCCTGCCCCGGCGCTTATAATAAGTATATCCCGGGGCCGGGGATGAAAAAGCAAAGGGATGTTGCCGAACTCTTCAACAAAGGCTATATCCGGATAAGGCGCGGTAATTACCGGGACAGCGTTAGAAAAAAAGGAATACTGGCCGTCTAGTTGGCTAACTGCTACGTTGCCGTAAATAGAGTTTTGATAATCGAGCAGTTTAAAATTTTCCCACTGCCTATTAATAGAAAACTGATGAATATTATCCGCCCCTGGGCCAAAGACCAACCATAAAAAAACAGCAAAAAACACCGCACTAAGAACTTTCAATGCACGGCTGGGGCTACCTTTGAGTTTTAACAGCGCTAAACAAACGGCAAGATTTAAGAGCGCAATTATAAAGACTGTCTGGAAAGAGTTAAACCAGCGGATAAAAACATAGGTAAAAATAATCCCGCCAAAGATAGTGCCGATTGCTTCCCAGGCATATACCCGGCCTATCGAATGGCTCGGCTGGGGGGTCTGGCCAACGGTTTTATCCCGGCCGGCAAGTAAATGATAAACCCTGCATCCAAAGGTAAACAACGCGCCGTGAAAAAGGCTCAGCGGCAAGAGTGTCAATAAAGACAAAGAAAATATCCAGCCAAATCCCAG
>JAYEPI010000028.1:0-4389 GCA_034723835.1 Candidatus Omnitrophota bacterium
GAAATACCTATCGTTATATCCTGGGCAATCTTTACGATTTCAATCCTTCAGAGGATGCGGTAAAAGATTATAAAAAATTTCTGGAAATAGATAGATGGGCCTTAAGCCGTTGCCAGGTTCTGCTTAAAAAGGCGACTCAGGCTTACAGCGATTTTTCTTTTTATCAGATTTATCACCCGGTACACAACTTTTGCGCAGTGGATATGAGCTCATTTTACCTCGATGTATTAAAGGATAGGCTTTATACCTTTGCTAAGGGGTGTAATGCCCGGCGTTCTGCTCAAACGGTGCTTTATGAAATTTTATTGGTGCTGGTAAAGATTATGGCGCCAATACTTCCCTATACCTCTGAAGAGGTATGGCAGTATCTACCCGGCAAACACCGGGAGGTGAGTGTGCATATTTGCCAATGGCCCAAAGTAAATGAAAAATGGATTGATAAAGACCTGGAACAGGCCTGGCAGAGGCTTCTTGAGATAAGACAGGCGGTTTGTGCTGCCCTGGAACAAAAAAGAATATCCAAAGAAATAAAAAGCTCTCTTGAGGCAAAGGTTTTTTTGTTTACTGCCGGTGATGAGGTTTATTCATTTTTACAAAGATACAAAGAACAGCTTCCGGCCGTATTTATCGTTTCTGATGTAGAACTTACGGCAGTTAAGGAAATGCCGGCAGACTTGGAAAAGTTTAATGCGGTAAAGGGGTTGGGGATAAGGATTGGCAGGTCAGACGGATTAAAATGCCAGCGCTGCTGGAACTGGAGTAAAAGTGTAGGTGAGGATGAACAATACCCCGGGCTTTGTCAGAGATGCCGGGAGGTTACAGGCTTGCTGCGCTCTTGAGTGTCGCTTGACTTGAACGCGATTTTCTGGTATTATTAATATATGAATAAGAGAGAATTGGAAAAGTTTAAAAGTTTGCTGTTGGAAAAAAGGGAACAGTTAAGCGGACAGGTGGATGAACTTGAGAGGCAGTCATTAAGGATGTCTCAACGGGATTTCGCCGGTGACCTGTCGGGGTATGCCTATCATATGGCCGATTTAGGCACTGATAATTATAATCGTCAAATTAATCTTGACCTGGTCAGTAGTGAACAGAAGGTTATTTACGAAATAGACCAGGCTTTGCTGCGGATAAAAGAAAAGATGTTTGGTAAATGTGAGGTCTGTGACTGCAGGATTAATAACCGTCGTTTAGAGATTGTGCCTTATGCCCGGCTTTGTATAAGCTGCAAAGAAAAGAGAGAAGCGGAGGAATTGAACAAACCAGCGATAAAATCTTAAATGGTAGTTTTTATAATCAGTATTTCTGTCTTAGCGCTCGACCAGCTTACCAAGAGTTTAATAAGTCTTTATTTCTTACCCGGTCAATCTCAACCTATCATCAAAAATATATTTTATTTGACGTTGATTCATAATAAGGGCATTGCTTTCGGGTTATTTCGCGGTAAAATAGTCCTTTTTATTTTTGTTTCGGTTATAATTATCGGCCTGCTTATAACTTTGCTTCGAAAAATCAGGAAACATGATTTGTTATTAAAAGTTAGTTTGGCATTGATTTTAGCAGGCGCGTTTGGCAATCTAATAGACAGGCTTGTATTTGGTTATGTAATCGATTTTCTGGATTTTCGCATCTGGCCGGTTTTTAATGTAGCTGATAGCGCTATCACAATCGGCGCGGGACTCTTGATTTTGCGGTTGATTAAATAGTAAATACTAACTAATAAATTCCAAATTCCAAATTACAAATTTGGTATTGTGTATTGTTTGTAATTTGTGGTTTGTATATTGTAATTTAACTATTTAACCAGTTACCAGTTACCAATTACCAGTTACGATTTATTAACGAGGTTATGCACCCTATACTGTTTAAAATAGGCCCGGTTAGTATTTATTCCTACGGTGTGATGGTTGCGGTGGCTGTTATAATTGCCCTTTATCTTGCCCGGAGACAGGCCTTAAAGAACAATGTGAATCCAGAGATAATACTTGATTTGGGAATATATGCGCTGATTTCAGGTATCATAGGCGCAAGATTACTTTATATTTTAACAAACATCAGACACTATTTAATCCAGCCTCTTGAAATAGTCATGCTTAATCACGGAGGACTGGTTAGTTACGGCGGGATTATTGTTGGCAGTCTTATTGGAATCTTTTTTTTAAAAAAAAGAAATCTCCCGGTATTGAAAATAACGGATATGGTTATTCCTTATGTAGCCTTGGGCCAGGCCATTGGCCGCATAGGCTGCTTTTTGAACGGGTGTTGTTACGGCAGGCCGACTAATGTAAGCTGGGGAGTTTATTTTCCGGGAAGTTCACTCACCCTGCATCCAACGCAGGCCTATTTCTGCTTAAATGCCCTGGTTATTTTTTTAATTCTGCGTATTATTCAGGAAGCGAAGAGATTCGACGGACAGGTTCTTATTTTTTATTTTATTTTTTATCCCTTTGGCCGTTTCTTCATAGAATTTTTCAGAGGAGATACTCCCCGGATTATCTTCGGTCTATTTACATTATCTCAGATTATCAGCATAATAGTTTTTTTTGCCGCATTAGCGGCCTATATTAAATTACTAAACCGCAAAATACGCAAAATAAATTAACTCCAAAAGGCGCAAAAGATTTTGCGTTCTTTGCGGAAATTTTGCGGTTTTTGCGAATAGACATAAGGAGAGTGTTAATTTGAAAGAACATAACTTTGTTGTCGGAGGAGACGAATCAGGCCAGAGACTAGACCACTATCTTGCCGGTCATCTTTCCGGTTTGATATCACGCTCATATATCCAGAAACTGATAAAAGATGGCCAGATAAAAGTTGATAATCAAGTTAGCAAGAGCCATTATCGGCTGAAGGGCGGCGAACGGATATTGGTTATTATTCCCCTGCCCGTGAAATCTGAGGTAAACCCCGAAGATATTCCGTTAAATATAGTATATGAGGATGAATATCTTATTGTGCTGAATAAACCAGCCGGGATGGTGGTTCATCCTGCTGCCGGTAACTCGAGCGGCACACTGGTAAATGCCCTTCTTCATTATTGTTCCGATCTTTCCGGTATAGGGGGTGAGCTTAAGCCGGGGATTGTCCACCGCTTAGATAAAGATACATCCGGTCTTATGGTGGTAGCAAAGAAGGATAGCGCTCATGCTGCCCTGGCAAAACAATTTAAAGATCGCAGGATTAATAAAAGGTATATGGTAATAGTAAAGGGAAATATGGCTCTTGAGGAAGGGGTGGTGGATGAGCCGATAGGCAGGAATCTTCGCCAGAGAAAAAAGATGGAAGTGGTGCAGGCCGGAGGCAAACAGGCGGTCACCTATTATAAAGTTATAAAAAGAATTAAGGATTTTACCTTACTTGAGGTTATTCCCAAGACCGGCAGGACCCATCAAATCAGGGTCCATATGGCTTATCTGGGCCATACGGTGATGGGTGACAGCCACTATGGTCGTCGTTCTCCGTTTATAGGCCGGCAGGCTATCCATGCAATAAGCCTGGGATTTTATCACCCGGCGGCAGGAAAATATATGGAATTTAATTCTGATTTACCGGAAGATATGAAAAAATTGGTGGTTTAGCTTGACAGGACTGTTTTTATATGTTATATTTACTCAACTGACAATAACCTTTTAAGCTAGTTCAGTGAAACTAGTAAGGGAAATGAAAATGCAGAATATAATATATAAATATCAAACCCATCCGGAAATGAAGGATGGGTTTTTTAATGAGGACACACTTTTTGAGAAGATCCTTCGTCGGCCTGCCTTCGGCAAGGCCTCCTCAGGATTCATTCGCACAAATAATTTACTCACCCTGCGGGTTCGTAAATTATGTGCTCATGAAATTAATCCTGAGCGATGAAAATCTTCTTTGAAATTCTTCCAGCGAAGGATCTACTTGAGATAGATCTAGGGACAAGATCCAATCGTCATCCTGTGGTTCAACCACAGGATCCAGCTTAATGCGTTCCCCTGGATCCTGCGGTCAAGCCGCAGGATGACGGGAAAAGTAAAATTTAACAACAAAGTAGTAAAGTAGTATTGTTGAATGTTGATAGGTTAATTCCCTATGTATTTAAGGAGCAAATAGATGAAGCTGAAACA
The DNA here is from genome assembly GCA_034723835.1 of Candidatus Omnitrophota bacterium. Lineage (GTDB taxonomy): Bacteria > Omnitrophota > JAUWXU01 > JAUWXU01 > JAUWXU01 > JAYELI01. The sequence continues at coordinate 4,104 of JAYEPI010000028.1, forward strand.
AAAAGCAAAGATTATGGACAAGATGGCTGTTCAACGGGCTATTAGCAGGATTGCTCACGAGATATTGGAGAAGAATAAGGGGACTGAAGATCTTTGCGTAATTGGTATCAGGAAGGGCGGAGCAATAATAGCCAGGCGCTTGGCCGGCAGGATGGAAGAAATAAGCCGGAAAAATGTGCCATTAGGAATACTGGATATCACCTTATATCGCGATGACCTTACCACAATAAGTGAGCAACCCGTGGTTCATAAGACCGAGATAGATTTTGATATTACCGCTAAAAAG
>JAYEPI010000029.1:0-4371 GCA_034723835.1 Candidatus Omnitrophota bacterium
GTCATTAGCGTTTCCGCTAATTAGCGGAAATTAGCGTTAATGGAGTTCTCCGATTTTTCCGATATAATCCTCAAAAGTTAGTTTACCGGATATGGCCGTTCTGATATTTGCTATCCTGGAATGTACGGTGGGATGGGTGCTTACATAATATAGCGGCTTAGAGGGTTTAGATTTTTCAATCTCTCTTAATTTCCTGAGGAATTTAATGGCTGCCTGGGGATCATACCCGGCCTTTTGCATATATTTAATACCTAAGCTGTCGGCAATAAACTCGTCTTTTTTTGAGTAGCCGAGCATTATTGAATTAAAAGCAAGGTCTGCTCCCCGGGATATTTTCCGGGTTTTTTCATTGCTGGCAATTACAAGTTTCAGTAAGGTATAGCCCAAAACAGACTGAATCCTTTTTACGCTGTGCTTGGCGACTACATGGGCTATCTCGTGCCCTAATATGTAAGAAAGTTCATCATCAAAAGATTCCTGGTCAAGATTATCAAGCAGGCCTTCATATACATATATATAACCGCCGGGAAGCGCAAATGCGTTTATTTCTTTAATATCTAAGACATCAAAGTGATAAATAATATCTTTTCTGTCGCATTTACCGGCTACTATTTGTCCTATAGCCTTAACCCGCTGGCGCAGTAAGTCGTCATTCGATAGTTTGAGCTTTTTCTCAACCTTTTTTGCCAGCGATTTCCCTAATTTGACTTCTCTTGAAGAGCTCATAAGTATAAGCTCCTCTTTTTTCAGCGCCCGGTTATATTCTATTGCCGCGCATCCGGTTAGAAAAATAACCGCTGTTAGTAAGAGTGTTACTTTCTTATATTGATAAAACATAGTAGATACAGGTCACAAGGACACAAAGTCACAAGGACACAAAGTCACAAGGACACAAAGTCACAAGGACACAAAGTCACAGGTGCGTTTTTTATCTCCACCCTACACCCTACCCCCTACACCCTATATTAGCTGATAGGTCATAGGTGATGGCCAAGGTTAAATATCATTTCTCTTAATTATTAAAATCCAAGATTAAAGGCTATTCCCAGAGTTTCTTTTTCTGAATCGATAACCGGCGATACCTTTAAATCAGAATCTTGTTTATTTAACATTACGATGGTTTTGCCGATTATCGTACCCAGGGCAGCGCCGGCAAATACGTCTGAAACCCAGTGATTATCGTCGTATACCCTCTGGAACCCTACCGCGCTTGCCGCGCCATAGGACAGGATATCTATAAATATATTATCGTATTGTTCGGCTATCACCGAGGCAAGGGAAAATGCCATTGTGGTATGGCCGGAAGGGAAAGATGATTTGTAGGATTTTGAGGAAGGCCCTGTATAATCGAATGCTCCTTTATTTCTTTTTGGCCGCTGCCTTCCGATAAGTAGTTTACCCAGCGAAGATAATGCTCCGGCGCAGGCCATAGATTCTATTCCCATAATAGCGGTCTCCCGGGCCCTGGCGTTATCAAAGAATGTCCCTCCCAGATAAAAAAGTCCCAGGATCGCGGCTCCGTAGCGGCCGTCACCTAATGGGTCGATATAATCCGAGAAGAAATCATTAGTAGCCCGATTGTGATGGCTTCGGGTGTATTTACGGATATCTTCATCAACAACCATTAGGCCGCCAATGGCGCTGCCGATGAGCGCTATCGAAAAAAGAGAGGATTTATCTAATCTTGCGGGAGAAGTGGCAATATAACGGGCGTCTCTACCCAGGCGGTAAAAAAGGAGGTCTTTGGCATCTTCGACTATTGAGATTTGTTTTTCCGGTTCTTCCGGTAATATTTCCTGGTTTTCTTCTGTAAAAGATATTGTTGGCAGGAATAGCGAAATAATAAGTATGATTGCGAGGGTAATGAGCCCTAACCGGGAATTACCACTCTTCTTCATAGTAATAATCTTCCTCATATTCGTAGTAAGGTCTTTCGGGGTATCTTCTTCGGCGATAGTCCCGGTAATAGCGTTCCCTGTGAACCCTTGTTCTTGCTCTATCCGAGCATTCTCCAAGCAGAAGCCCTCCGAATAGGCCCACGCCCGCGCCAATGGCTGCTCCTTCTCCGGCATGGCCTGACTGACTGCCGACAATAGCGCCGACAGCAGCTCCCAGCAGGCTTCCGGTAATTGCCCTGTCGGTGCTATCCCCGGCTGAGGCATATTGAGGATTTAATAGCAGTATTAGTGTTAACCCTATTAGGATAATGGTTTTAATCTTCATATTTTCCACCTCCAAAGAAAAAATCGTTTCCCTGGATTCCCCGGTCAAGCCGGGGAATGACATTGATATGATAGGTATAACATATTATTTAGAATATGTCAATTTTTTTGTGTGTCAGAAAACTTTGTGTACTTTATTTATAAAGATGCACACAGATTGAGTGTTAAAAAACAGCATTTTATGATAAACACAGATAAGTAAACTTTATAGTTATCTGTGGTTATCCATTTTTTATCTGTGTGTATCTGAGTTAAAATTACACAGAATTTTTATATTACTTATGTATTAATCCAGCGAGCGGGCAGAGTTTGCATTGCGGTTTTTTGCGGCAGTAGTCTTTGCCTAATTTGACAATCAGGGCATGAAATTCGTTATACAACAGATGGTCTTTCGGTAAATTTTTCTCAAAGATTGACTGTATTTGCCCGTATTTGTATTCTTGCGGGATTATTTGGTGCCTGAGCAGTATTCTCCGGGTATAGGCATCCACTACAAATACCGGTTTTTCAGCGGCATACAGTATTATGGAATCGGCTGTCTCATTGCCAACCCCGTTTATCTTTAAGAGTTCCTGTCTTAACCTGCCGGCTGGAATGGCAAACATCTTTTTGATACTTCCCTGATATTCCCGGAATAGAAAGTTAACAAAATTTTTTAACCTTTCAGCCTTGATATTATAATATCCGGCAGGCTTGATTAATTTTGCCAGCCTGTTTACCGGCATGACGCGTAATTTTTTCTGGCTTAAAACACCGGCGCTTCTTAGGCTGCTGATAGCCTTTTCTACGTTGCTCCAGGCAGTGTTTTGAGTCAGGATTGCCCCGGCGATTACCTCAAACTTTGTTTTAGCCGGCCACCAATTTTGCGGCCCGAATGATTTAAACAGTGCCTTATAAATCTTAAGTAATAAATCCTGCATTTTTTTAACAACAAGAATTATTGCAAGTTCGTTAAATATATTTTTCTGATCTGATTAAATATAATAGCGTATTCTTCGCTTTTATAGTCGGGATAAGTCCATTCATGGGGCTGGAAACTTCCGCTTGCGAAGCGCAGTGTCACCTCCGCATAGATCCCTTTACTTAAATAGATTCTATGCTGATAATTTCTGGTTGTGGCCAGTATTAGTTTAGCTTCAGTGATGTAGCCGGGGTCGATATTTATCCAGCGGTTTCTGTCTTTAAAACTTGGAAGAGATTTTTTCTCAAGCCGGTTTGTAATAATTTTAATCCCGGGCAATAACTCCGGTTTGATAAGCCGCTGAAAGCTTAAAAACTGCCGTTTTAAGCCGGTCCCTAATTCTCTTTGGTAATAAGCAGTATGATCGAATTCAATCAGGCGGCTTTTAAAATCTATTTTGCCGAATCTTTTGGATAATACCCGGCAGGCCCGTTTAAACGTATCTTCGCTTTTTCCTATCAGCCCGCAGATTAATTTTACCTGCTTATGATGCTTGATAACAGCCATAACGCTAATTGCCGCTAATGAAAGATGACGCTAATTGCCGCTAATGAAAGATGACGCTAATTGCCGCTAATGAAAGATGACGCTAATTGCCGCTAATGAAAGATGACGCTAATTGCCGCTAATGAAAGATGAGGTTAATTGCCACTGCTATAAAAAACCCCCTGATTTAAAAAATCAGGGGGTATAGTGTAATTCGTTAAATGTTTATTTAATCACCCAGCACATATTCCGGCTCCAATAAAGGTTCATAATCTTCAGGAACAGGAAAAGGGAAAGTAACTGTATCATAAATTCCCGCACCGGTTCTTATTACGCTCATTCCAAGGCCTTTTGCAAGCCCTATGGTTAAGCCCATAATAATATTTTCTTCCTGGCTTGTATCATAGACGTTTTTCGGAATTTCAATCCAGCCGGTAACTACATTAGCTATACCACGGCCCAGTTTTTGGAGGGCATTTTCGGCATAACAAACTGCGCAAATATTTAACAAAACTGCCATGGCCAAGAAAGCTATAATGCCTTTTGTTACTCCTTTTTTCATTTTTTCACCTCCTTAAATGAGAACATAAATAACGATATTGTTTTTAACTTTAACATAAAAAATGAGATTTTGTCAAGTCTTTTTTCTGTGTATTATTTTAATAGATATGCTCATAGACGTATTTAAAAATCCTGGCTCTA